>JAYTRE010000021.1:0-9532 GCA_043746395.1 Pseudonocardiales bacterium | reverse complement strand
GCCGGCCGGCGCCCTTGCTGGTCGGCGTAGCGCTGAGCGTGCGCCGACACCATGCGGTCATCATCGCATTGGCCGTCGCCGGGCCGAGCTCACGGCCTGCCGGGCGGGAATCGGGAAGCCAGCAGGGTGCCGGCCGCCTCGGTCACGCACGCAAGCGTCTGCGACCACGCGGCCGCCTGCCCGAACCGCTCGACCAGTGACACGGCGGGCACCGACAGGTGCGTACCCGCCGCGATCGACCCGACGATCAGTGCCGCCGGCGTGCCCGTCTCGGCACACCGCCGGAGCACACCGCCCACCGCCTTGCCCGCGAACGTCGTCGCGTCGAGGCGTCCCTCGCCGGTGATCACCAGGTCAGCATGGGCGAGGTGTTCGGACAGCCTGACTTCGTCGGCGACCAGGTCGAAGCCGGGCCGCAGCACCGCCCCGAGCGCCGCCAGGCCGCCTGCCAGCCCGCCGGCGGCGCCCGCGCCGGGAGCGTTGGCCAGGTCCACGCCGAACTCGGCGTGGTACCGGTCGGCGAGCTGCTGCAGCCGTTCGGTGAGCTCGGCCACCTGGGACGCGTTGGCGCCCTTCTGCGGCCCGAAGACCCTGGCGGCGTCGAGAAACGGGGTCGTGACGTCGGTCGCCACCAGCACGCCGGCCCCTCGAGAGCCGTCGAGCGGGGCGAACTCGCGCAGCTCGTCCACCGCGCCCCACCCGCCGTCGGTCGAGGCCGAGCCCCCGAGACCGACGACGATCGTGCGCGCACCGGCCCGGATCGCCGCGGCGACGAGCTGGCCGGTTCCCCGGGTACTCGCGAGCATGGGGTCGTTGGCCGCCGCGACGAGGGCGAACCCGGACGCCGCGGCCGACTCGATCACTGCCCGGGGGCCGTCGAGGCGCCAGCCGGCGAGGACCGGTTCACCGAGCGGGCCGGCGACCCACGTCGACCGGTTCGCGCCGCCGAAGCAGGACAGGAAACCCTCGCCGCCGTCGGCGATCGGCACCGACACCGAACTGCACCCATGCGCCGCCGCGGCCTGGGCGATTGCCACGGCGACCTCGGCCGCCGTCGCCGTGCCACGGAACTTGTCCGGCAGCGCCAGCACCCGGCGCGCCGTCACGCGTGCAGGCGGCGCGGTCACCTCGTACTCTCGGCCGGCACTCGCGGCTTCGCGGTCACCGCCGGGTGCGTCCCACGGGCCCGCGGCATGACCAGGTACGCCGCAACGTAGAGGCTGCCGGCGAGCACGAGCAACGCGCGATATCCGAACACCAGCGACAGGTACTCCAGGCAGCCACCCAAGATGGCGCCGAGCAGGTTCGTCCCGAACGCGAGCGGGGCATCGGCAGTTGCCGCAAACCGCTTGGCGAAGATGACGTTGGCGGCGAAGATCGGCAGGAAGCTGATCGCGACAGCGAGGAACGCTCGCGGCACGACACCGAGCGCCAACAGCCAGCTGGCGGGCACGACCCAACCCAGGGCGAGCCCGCCCAGCAGCAGCGCGTACAGCGCCGGGAGCGGCGGGGTGCTGACCCGGTGGGTGAGCTCGACCGCGGCCAACACCGCGAGCAGGACCCCGCCGAAGACAAGCGAGTTGACCACCCACGTCGTGCCGAACAGCAACGCGAAGCCGGTCACGCTCTTGGTCTCCATCAGCAGAAATGCCGCACCGAGCAGGAACAGGTCGCGGTAGGACCACATGCTCCTCAGCTGGCCGGCCGCGCGGCGCGTCGCGCCCGCACCGCCGGAGGCGGCGTTGAGCAGGAGCACGAAGCCGATCGCAAGCAGGCTGCCCAAGATGATCAGGATCAGCGCCGTGCGGTAGAGGGTGGGGATGCTGTTGTGTTCGAGGTAGAGGAACGGGCGGTTGTCGGTCGAGGGCGGCGGGGTCGCCGCGGGACGCGCCCACGGCACGGTGCAGGACTGGTCCGCAGTCGTCAGCCCCGCCGTCATGACCGCCAGCGCGCTGGCCGAGCGTTGCTCGTACAGGCACGGGGGATGGCCGAACACGCCGTCGAGGGTCCCGGCGAGTCGATCGACTAGCCACTGCTGGCGGTAGAAGTTGTACATCGAGAACGCCCCGCCCGGGCTCAGGTGAGCGCGGGCGGCCCGCACCGACTCGGTGGTGAACAGATAGCTCTCCAACCGCAGCGAGCTGGCGCCCGAGACCAGCGTGAGCGAGTCCGGCAGGGCAAAGATGATCAGGTCGTACTTGGTGTTGGTCCGTTCGAGGAAGGCCCTGCCGTCGTCGACGTGCGCCGTCACGCGGGGATCGCTGTAGGGGCGATCCGGGTTGTGCTGGCGTCCGAAGCGCAGCAGGGTCGGGTCGATCTCGACGGCGTCGACGTGCCGAGCCCCTTGCTTGAGGGCGATGGCGACGTCGGTGCCGGTACCCGCGCCGATGATGAGCACGTTGCCAGGCTGTCTCGGGAGCTGGGCGTAGGTCTGCAGATACCAGGGCTCCTGCTTGGCGCGGGTGGCCGCCGAGGTCAGCCGTTGGTGCGGGACCCCGTTGACGTCGATGCTCCACGCGGTGCCGCCGTTGCCGTCGCTCGCGGCCGACGTCGACACCTGGTAGTACGGCGACCAGAAGACGCCGGTGTCGTGGCGCAGCGGGTAGCTGAACATCAGCACCATCGCGACGAGCAGGGTGACGCTGACCGAGGTCGCTGGCCGCCCGAGCAGCGCGATGAACAGCAGCGACACGAGCGTGAACCACACCAGCGGCGGAGCACCGAGGAAGGACAGCACGGTGAAGGTGACAATGCCGATAAGGCTGCCCAACAGGTCGAGCCGATACGCCTCCAGACGCTCGAGTTGCGCGAAGCACGCGCCGACCAGCTCACCCGGCCCGGCCATGACAGCAGCGACGGCGAGAAACGCCGCCGGGAGGACGAGCCCGATCGACGGGCCGCTAGTGGAGACGCTGGTGAAGAAGATGAGCTGGCTGCTGTCGCGGTTGACCGTCACCGGGTAGGCGCTGACGAAGCCGACGAGCCCGAGCAGCACCACCGGTGAGTAGAGCGGCTGCGGCCGCGGGCTGCGGTCGGGGCGCGCAGAGCGCAGGAAGCCCAGCCCAATGCCGAGGAAGGACCCCATCAGCACGAAGTTCGAGAAGTACGACAGGTGCACGATGTTCGCACCGAGCCACCGGATCAGGGCCAGCTCGAGAAACAACATCAGCGCGCTGGCGAGCAGCAGGCGCGCGCGAACGGTCACGGCCTAGCCCTGCCCAGCGCCTCGGTCGGTGCCGGCCCGGGGCAGTACCAGCCGGAATTCGCTGCCCTTGCCCAGCGTGCTGTCGACTTCGAGCCGACCGTCGAGCGCGAGCGCGGCACGGCGGGCGATCGCCAGCCCCAGCCCGGAACCGCCGCTGACCCGGTCCCGGGCCTCGTCGACCCGAAATAGCCGGTCGAAGACATGCTCCTTGTCCTCGGCGGCGATGCCGATGCCGGTATCGGCAACGGACAGCACGATGTCGCGAGAGTGCGACCGTACGGACACGGTGACGATGCCGCCCTGCGAGGTGTAGCGCAGCGCGTTGGTCAGCAGGTTGACCGCCACGGTCTCCACCAGACGCCGATCGGTCACCACCGTGGCCGAGCGGGCGCGGACCGTCAGCGTGACGCCGTTCTGCCGTGCCGTCGGCCCGAACCGGGCGACCAAGTTGTGGCACAGTTGGGCGAGATCGACCGGCTCCCGGCGCACCACTTCGTTCCAGTCCAGCCGGGTGAGGTGCCGCAGGTCGTCGAACAGGCCCTCCAGGCGTTCGGTCTCCGCGGCGATGAGTTCCGCCGCCTGGCGCTGCTGGTCGGGCCGGGTCATGGTGCCGTCCGCGAGCGACATGGCGAAGCCGGTGATGACGTTGAGCGGGGTCGCGAGCTCGTGGGCAAGGTCGGCCAGGAAGTGCCGCTCGCGCAGATCGGAGGTGGCCAGCCGGGCGGCCATGCTGTCGAAGGCGCGGGCGAGCCGGGTGAACTCCGCCGTGCCGGTGTCCCCGATGCGAGCGTCGAAGTCGCCGGTGGCGACTCGGTCAGCCGCCTCGACAGCTCGGGTGATCGGGCGGCGCAATCCGCGCGTGACGATCTCGGTGACGACAAACCCGGCGCTAGCGACGAGCAGCAGCATGCCGCCCGAGACCGCGGTGAGCTCCAGGGACAGGCCCTGGGTGTTCTCGACCGGTGCCGTGACCTCGACGCGGCCATTCGGCAGCGCGGCAGTCGCGGTCACTCGCGCGGCGGTACCGGTTAGCGGCACCGAGATGAGCTGCTTGCCGTGCTCCACGACCAGCACCCCGTCATCGCCCAGACCGGCAGTGATGGCGGCAAGCGACGCCTGATCGGCGTTGGGCCGGGCGAGGAGAACCGCCGCGATCCGCTGTGCCACCCGGGAGGCGTCCTTGTGCGCGGCGGCGCGCTCCTCGACCCCCTCGATGCTGGCGATGAGCAGGTAGGCGCTGACCAGGCCCACGAGGCTGACGCCGAGCATGGCGAGCACGACGCGCATCCGCAGCGAGGACAGCACGCTCAGGGCTCCAGCCGGTATCCGATACCGCGCAGGGAGCTGATGCGAAGGCCCGGCCCGAGCTTGCGGCGCAGCCCGGCGATGTGGACGTCGACGGTCTTCTCCGAGACGTAGGTCGTCCCCCAGGCCGCTTGCAGCAGTTGGTCGCGGGTGAGCACCCGGCCGCTCTGCTCGGCCAGCGTCACGAGCAGGTCGAACTCCCTGCGGGTCAGCTGCACGAGTTCCCCGTTCACCGTGCAGCGGCGCCCGTCGAGATCCAGCAGGACGCTGCCGAGCTGGATGCTGTGCGGCGCGGGGGCGAAACCCTGGACCCGGCGCAGCAGCGCCCGCACCCGCGCGACCACCTCGGGCGCGGAGAATGGCTTGACGATGTAGTCGTCGGCGCCGAGCTGCAAGCCGGACACCCGATCAGTCTCGTCACCTCGCGCCGTGAGCAGGATGACGGGCAGATCCGAGGTCTTGCGGATGCGCCGGACGAGCTCGAAGCCATCCACGCCGGGCAGCATGACGTCGATGACGGCCACATCGATCTCGTGGTCAGCCAGTCGGTCGAGGGCGGCAGGGCCGCTGTCGGCTTCGATGACCGCTAGACCGTCACGCTCCAGGTAGTTACGCAGCAACTGGCGCAGGGCGTATTCGTCGTCGACGACGAGCACGCGGGCTGGCTGGGCCATACCGCGCAGTCTTGCACGCGCGCCGAGACCGCGGACGACCCTCGGAGGTACAAACCGGGCGGCCCGACGAACTCGCTGTGTGCCTCGCTCATGGCGTAATGGTCGAGACCAATTCGGTGTGTTGGAGCGGTAAACGCCAGATGAAGTGTCTGCAACTTTCCGCGGCCCAGGCGCAGTCTTGACATGTGCTGCGCGTCGAAACAGCTAGCTGACGGGTGGCTGTCCCTTAATCCTCTGATAACCCACCCCGGATAGCTTTGTGCGTGGAGGTGAAAGGCGAGCAACTTCCCCCCATCCGGTGCTCGCTGCGACACATGAACGCTATTATCCTCAACGTCGTTTTCGCTATCGTGGGCATCCTGGTCGCGGTGGGCATCCCGCTTGCCGGCCTGGCCTGGCAGCGTGCGGAACGCAGCTCCCGCATTCGCACCGCCCCTGAACTGGCCGGGCAGCCCCGCCCCGCGGGTGCGGCCGGCTACCAGGGTCCGAATGCCCCGGTGCCCAATTCCTGGGCCAGCGACGGGGAATTGGACAATGCAAACGATCGCACCCTCACTCGGGCGTAATTTGGTTACCCCACGTCGTTTCGGATCACCTGAAACGGCTAACAACCGGCGGACGGTCATCGCGACTCACGATGACCGTCCGCCGGTTGTTTACTGTGGCTCACGCAGCCGATAGCCGGCTCCGCGGACCGTCTGCAGGAGGGGCACCTCGCCAGTACGGTTGAGTTTGCGCCGGACGTAGCCTACGTAGACATCGACGATGTTGCTGCCCGGATCGAACCCGTAGTCCCACACCCGGTTGAGTATCTGGGCGCGGGTGAGGATCTGGTTCGGGTGGCGCATGAACAACTCGAGCACGGCCCACTCGCGTGGGGCCAAGTCGATGCGGCGTCCATTTCGCCAGGCCACCTTGGTGATCAGGTCCAGATGCAGATCGTCGACGGTGAGCTGGGTGGCCCCGCCCTGGTCCGGGGTGCGCAGCGCGGCGCGCACACGGGCGAGCAGCTCGTCGAACGCGAACGGCTTGGTGATGTAGTCGTTCGCGCCGGCATCGAGGCCATGCACCTTGGCCGGCACGCTGTCCTGGGCGGTGAGCACAACTACCGGTGTCGCGAGTTGTTGCGCTCGCCAGGACTCGAGCAGGGAAATGCCGTCGACGTCGGGCAAGCCGAGGTCTAGCAGGATGAGGTCGAGATCGTCGCCGAGCTCGGCGACGAGTTCGTTCGCCTGCTGCCCGTTTCGAGCCAGCGCAGTGGCGTAACCCTCGGCGCGCAGCCCGCGCAGCAGGAACGCGGCGATGCGCTCGTCGTCCTCGACGATCAGGATTGCCATGGCTGCTCCTCGTCGGTACTGCTGGCGGCCGCGAGCGGTAGGAAGATCGCGATCTCGCAACCGCGACCTGGGGTGCTGGTGAGTTCGCAGCTGCCGCGGTGCGCTTCGGCGACGGCCGCGACAATGGCCAGGCCGAGGCCGCTTCCCCGCTGGTGCGGGTCACGACCGCGGTGGAACCTGTCAAACACGGCCTCGTGCAGAGCGGCGGGTATGCCGTGGCCGGTGTCGTACACGGCCAGCCGCAGCGCTGTCGGCGTGCGCGCTGCGCTCAGCGTAATGCGGTCCGCGGGTGTCGTGGCCTTCACCGCGTTGTCGATCAGGTTGAGCATGGCGCCGCGCAGCTTGGCGGCGTCGGCGTGGATGACGAGATCGGGCAGGTCACCGAGTTCCCAGTAGCGGTCGGCCAGCACGCGCGCCGCCGCGTACAGGTCGGCCATGAAGGCGCGGACGTCGACCGGTTGCAGATCCAGGAAGTCGGGTTCGAGAGATCGACCGAGCATCATGAGCCGGTCGACGAGGATCGTGGCGTGGTGGAGTTCGTCGACCACCAGGCTCACGGTGTCGACGACGTCGCGCTGGTCGGCGGTGTTGGCCCGCAGCAGCACCTCGAGGTGGCCGCGGGCCACCGTGAGCGGCGTGCGCAGCTGGTGGGACACATCCGACAGCAGTTGCCGTTGGCTGGTCAGTGCCGCTGACAGGCGGCCGGTCATGGCGTCGAAGGTGTTGGCTAGCTTGCCCACCTCATCCTCCGCGCCACGGTAGTCGATGCGCCGTTGCAGGTCTCCGGCGGCGATGTCTTCGGCAGTTGCCGTGACCCGGCCGACGATGCGCAGCAGGTGCCGAAGCAGCAGGAACGACGCCAGCGCGGTCACCAGCAGCGCGATCGCCGCCTGCACCTCCGCCAGGGTCCGGACCCGTGTGGTTTGACCGCTGAGCACGTCGAGGTTGATGAAGGGCAAGAAGACGCCGATTCGATTGCTTCCCGCGCTGATCGGACTGAGCAGCGCCAGGTAGTCGCTGGTAGCGACATGGGCGGTGAGGAAGCGGGCGTCGGCGGGCGGTGCGGTGAGCAAGGGCGCGATGCCCGGGTCGCGGGCAAAGCGGAGGCTGGCCGGGGTGGCGAGAACGGGGTTGCCGGCGAGCGCGACGAGCAAGTGGTGTCCGGGCGACAGGCTGCGGGTCTGCAGGTAGCTGCGGGAGAAGTCGAACAGCGTCTGCCCGGGTGGGCGTAGGTCGGCGGTGTGGGCGTATTCGGTCACCTCCTCGCGCAGGTCGTCCTGCAGGGTGCGCCGCGACTGGGCGGTGAAGATGGACCCGGTCTCCACCACGACCACCGTGAGCGCGATGCCCACGAGCAGCGTCTGGATGGCGATGAGCCGCGCGACGGTGCCGCCCCGGCGGCGCTTGCGTCGGACGGGACCGTCGGAGGGACGCGGCAGCAGCGGGTCCGCGGTCGGGTGCCGCGGAGGGGGATCAGGGGACACTGGTTAGTCGCCGGTGGGAGAGGGACTGGGCTCGGATGTTGTGTGTGCGGCAGTGGTGGGTGCAGCGGTGGTGGGTGCAGCGGTGGTGGGTACAGCGGTGGTGGGTACAGCGGAGTCCGCCAGTGCGGGGCTGTCAGAGCTGCTGGAAGAGGACTGGGGCGGCGCTGGCGGGCCAGCGGTTGGAACGGCCGGAGGGGGCGGAGCAAATTGCTCGACCGGCAGGGAGGGGCCGACGACCTGGATCACGACCGGCGCCGAGCGTGCGGGCCGCACCGGCGCGGGGCGGTACGTGCCGCGAACAGTAGTGGGGGTGGGGACCGAGGCCGGTGGGCTCGAGGCGGCAACGTGGATAACGGCGGCATCCGGAGCGGGGGTCGAGTACCCGCTGCCGACGATGAGCAGCGCGACGCTGATCATCAGCGTCGCGCCGGCCACCAGCAGCACCGCAGTTCGGGCCCTCACGAGCAACGTCCAGATCGGTGCGAGCACTACGGTCCTCTCCTGTCGCGGTCCCTCTGCTGCGACGCTGCTCGGCCGGCGTGAGCCGCTCGTGATGCCCAGATGAGGATCTTCTCACCTTTCGCCGTACGGGCGAAGCCTGGCGAAACGCCGAACTGCTCGCGATGCGTCAGACCGGAGTGCAGGGGTCAGCGGGATCGAACCGGTAGCGGAGGGGCTGCGCCGTCGGAATGGCGCGGTCGGCGAACGCAATGCCGTCCCCGGTGGCGAGGTGGCCGACGATCGTGCGCAGGGTGTCGCGGTGGGCGACGACGAGTACGTGCCGGCCGGCGGCGATGTCGGGCCGAATCCGGGTGTGCCAGTAGGCGAGCACCCGACGGGTCAATTCGTCGATGCTTTCGGCACCGGGCAGCAGCTCAGCGGGGACGTGCCGGTAGCGCGCCTGGTTGCGCGGGTGCGCGGCGCTTTCCGGGTGCACCGCAGGCGGGACGGCTGTCGGGTCCGAGCGCCAGCTCTGGCGGGCCGGGTTGCCCCATCGCTTGATCACCTGATCTCGGGTGAGCCCTTGGATGAGGCCGAGGTGGCGTTCGTTGAGGCGCCAGTCCCGATGGGTGGAGGTGTCGGGATGCTGCTGCCAGGCATCAAGCAGCAGTTCCGTGCTGTGCTGCGCGCGTCCCAGCAGGCTGGTGTGCACGACGTCGACGGGCACCCGGTCATCGTGCAGCTGCTGCCCGGCGTGGTGCACCTGGGCGCGGCCGGTAGGGCTTAGCGGCGGATCGCTCCAGCCGCTGTAGGTGCCCTGCTCGTTGGCGACGCTGCGCCCGTGGCGGAGCAGCACGACATCGACGAGCGGGGTGCGCTCGGCAGGGTCGTGGTGCCCGCGAGGTCGCGTCACACCAGAGCGGCGTCGAGCGCCCACTCCAGCGGGCGGATGATCACCGGCGTGAGCGCCGCGGGGATGCCGCGCCCGATGGCCAGCACTTCGAAGCCGGCGGCCTCGAAGGCGGGGATGTCGATGATCCCCACAGCGTCGAGTACCACCCGGCCGCGCATCAGCCTGCGGAGCCG
>JAYTRE010000020.1:0-18078 GCA_043746395.1 Pseudonocardiales bacterium | reverse complement strand
TCTGCTCGCCTGGCGAGCAGAACACTCCCCGATCGACTGGGCCGACGGATCGATCTGCGCGATGATGGGCGAGTGACGGAACGCAACGTGCTCGGTGCGGAGTTGGAACCGTGCGGCACGGACCCACTGACCGGGTTCTTTCGTGACGGGTGCTGCAGTAGTGGACCGGAGGATCTCGGCAGCCACACCATTTGTGCGGTGGTCACGGCCGAATTTCTCGCCCACCAGCGCAGCATCGGCAACGACCTCTCGACGCCACGACCGCAGTACCACTTTCCGGGGCTGGTACCGGGCGATCGTTGGTGCGTGACCGCGGTGAACTGGGCGCGCGCCTACCGAGACGGGGCCGCTGCGCCAGTCGTGCTGGCCTGCACCAATGAGGCCGTGCTGGCGATCGTGCCCTTGGAAGTGCTCAGGGAGCTCGCTGTCGACGTCCCAGCCAACCCAGGCTCACTCGAGCTATAGGCACCAATCGGGGAGTGTTCGATCCGCGAGCCGAACAGAACACTCCCCGATCGCGGCGACGTGTCGGATTGCTGAGAGAACGGCGGGAATACTGGGCAACCTGTCCTAGCCTGACCGGGTGTCAGGACAGGTCGCAGGCGATGATGACTGGTCGGTCTCTCGCCTGAGCGGGCGTGGCGTTGAGCCGCGTGACGGGGCGACGCCCTGGGGTGCTTCGGTCTCGGCGAAGCGCGGTGGGGGTCACCGTCGTCGGGCCGGGCGGGCGAAGTTCTGGCGCCGTCGGCTGCTGGTGGGCGCCGGCGCCCTGCTCGTGCTCGTGGTGCTGGTGGGTGCCGGCGGATTCTTCTACGTCCAGTACCGATTCCACCAGCTACATCGCGAGACGGTGGCTGGGCTGACCCCGATCACCGCGCCCGCCGGGCACCAGGCGCCGTTCAACGTGCTGCTCGTCGGGGACAATTGCCGCAACTGCTTGAACGGGCTGCAGTCCAACGTGTTCGGCAGCGCGAGCGTCGTGGGCGGCGGACGCAGCGATGTGACGATGCTGCTGCACGTCGATCCCAACACCAACCGGGTGTCGATCCTGTCGATACCCCGCGACCTGTGGTTGCCGATCCCGAACACGGGCGGTGAGATTAGGGTCGACGCCGCTCTGAACAACGGGCCGGGCGCCCTGGTCAGCACGATCGAGGACGCGCTGAACATCCCGATCAACCACTACGTCGAATTGAACTTCGACACCTTCCAGAACGTCGTGAACGCCCTTGGCGGGATCAATATGTACTTCCCCATGCGCGCGTACGACGCCTACTCCACGCTCAATGTCCCCGCCGGTTGCTTTCACCTCAACGGCTACCAGGCCTTGCAGGTGGTGCGCGCCCGGCACTATTACTACCAGCAGAACGGCGTGTGGCAATACGACGGGCTGGGTGACATCAGCCGGATCCAGCGTGACCACGAGTTCCTCAAGGTGCTTGCCACCGCGGTGTCTTCCCGCGGGCTGGGCAACCCGATCGTCGACAACAACCTCGTCGGCGCCGTCGCCAAGGACCTCACCATCGACAACACGTTCTCGCTCACCGACCTGATCAACCTTGCCGGCACGCTCAGCCACGTCAACCTCGGCAGTGCACCGCAGACGACTATGCCCGTTGATGAGGACAACTCGCCGAACGGCTTCGTCTACGACGGTGCCCAGTACGGCGCTGTCGTGTTCCCCAGCAACGTGGGCGACCGTGCGGCGATCCAGGCTTTCCTTGGCGGCCCGCTCGCCGGAGGTAGCCTGAGCCCGGCAACGGTGCCGGTCAGTGTCGTCAACGGCTCGGGCATGTCGGGCCAGGCCGGTCAGGTCGCTACCGAACTGCGGGCCCTCGGCTTCCCGATCAAGGCCATCTCTACCGGTTCGGTAAACAGCAACCCCGCCGAGACGGTCGTGTACTACGGCCCCGGGCACGAGCCAGCCGCCCAGCGACTCGCCAATGAGCTGGGGGGCGCCGTCGCGTTGGGCCAGGACGCTGCGATTGCCGGCAACGGTCTGAGCCTGCTCACCGGGTCGAACCTCACCGTCGCCAGTCCGCCGGCGCCCGTCACGGCGACCCCTGCTTCCGGCCCGACGCCCGCGACTGGCGCCACCCACTCTGCGCCCGCCGGCCCCACCCCGCCTCCGGCCGCGGTCATCGGCGGCATCACCGCGACCAGCCCGACCTACCCGCCCTTCGATCCGACCGCCTGCCCCCCCGGCGCTGTCGCGCGAGCGCTGCCCAGAATGCCTGTCCCGCCCAGCAGCCAATTGCCCTGACAAGCCAGCAATCAGATCGGGATCTGCGCTCCCATGCTGATGGATTTCTCGATGGGCAGACCGAAGTACTCGACCGGGTTCGCGGTGTTGTGGGCGATCGTCAAGAATAGCCGTCGTTGCCAGGCCGGCATGGTTCGGCCCGTCGATCGCACGAGGGTGATCCGGGACAGGAAGTAGGTGATCTCCTTCAGGCACTCCGCGTCGAGCAGGCCCTGCTCAACTGCCAGCTGCATGGTGGCGGGCACGTTGGTTTCGTCCTGAAAGCCGAACGTGGCGTGCAGGTGGGAGATCCCGTAGTCGGTGAAGCGCAGGTCGTCGGTGATCAGGTGCTCGTCGTCAAAGACGTGGGGGACGTTTTCGACGCGCACGTTGAGGATGATCACTCGGTGCTGCAGCACGTGGTTGTGCTCGACGTTGGCCCGCAGGGCCAACGGTGTGGTGCCGGGTGTGGCGTGTAGGAAGACCGCGGTGCCGGTGCACCGATGTAGCGGCGGGTCCATCGCGGCCAGCGTCTCGAGGAATTCGAGCAGGTCGCCTTCTTCCGCGGTCCGATTGCGGGTGACGATGGTCCGGCCGCGCTGCCAGGTCATCAGAATGATGAACACCACGGCGGCCACGCTCAACGGCAGCCACCCACCGTGGACGATCTTGGTGAGGTTGGCCAGGAAAAAGGTGACCTCGGTGCTCAGGAAGACCACTGCGCCGACCGCGACCAGCCAGCGTGGTTTGCGCCAAAGGCTGCGCCCCACGACCAGAAACAGGATCGTGTTCAGGACGAACGTGCCGGTTACCGCGACCCCGTACGCCGCGGCCAGGGCGGTGGACGACTTGAAGCCGATCACCAATGCCACGACGGCGACGTAGAGCGTCCAGTTGATCGCCGGCGAGTACACCTGTCCAACCTCCCGCGCGGAGGTGTGCCGGATCGTCATGCGTGGCAGGAAGCCCAACTGGACCGCCTGACGCGTGACGCTGAACGCGCCGGAGATGACCGACTGAGAGGCTATGACGGTGGCGACCGTCGCCAACAGCACCATCGGTAGTTGCCCCCACCGAGGCACGAGCAGGAAGAACGGATTGGCAATCGCGGTGGGAGCGCGCACGATGAGCGCACCTTGGCCCAGATAGTTGAGGGTCAGCGCCGGGAACACCACGAAGAACCACGCGCGGGTGATCGGTGGCCGCCCGAAGTGGCCCATGTCGGCGTAGAGCGCTTCCGCGCCGGTCACGGCGAGCACGACCGACCCCAGCGCGAGGAAGGCGACGCCACCGTGCGTGGCGATGAACTGGGCGCCGTATGACGGCGACAGGGCTTTGAGGATCGAGGGGTGCTTGCTGATCCCGCTGATGCCCGTCACGGCGAGAGCGGCGAACCACACCAGCATCACCGGACCGAACATCTTGCCGATCAGCCCGGTGCCGTAGCGCTGGATGAGGAACAGGGCACTCAGTACGGTCACCGTGATCGGCAAGACGAAGTTGCTCAGCCCGGGTGCCGCGATCTGGACCCCTTCAACGGCGGACAGTACCGAGATCGCGGGAGTGATAATGCCGTCGCCATAGAACAGGGAGGCACCGAACAAGCCCAACGCCACCAGGACAACCCTGCCGCGCTTGGACTTGATCGGGTTCTTCTGCAGCAACGCGGTGAGGGCCATGATCCCTCCCTCGCCGTCGTTGTCGGCGCGCAGGATGAAGCTCACGTACTTGATCGAGACGATGATGGTGATCGCCCAGAACACCAGCGAGATGACCCCGTACACCTCCACCGAGCCAGTCTTCACCCGGTGCTGATCAGCGATAAATACCGCCTGAATTGCGTACAGCGGGCTCGTCCCGATATCGCCGAACACCACCCCGAGGGCGCCCAAACTCAAGGCGGCGAGCCCGCCGCGCCGCCGAGCGTGCCGCAGCGCGTCGGCGGACCGCGGGCTTCGGGATTCGTTGTGAGGGGCGTTCTCGGTTGACGGCGCGGGCCCGGCAGACGCGACGGCTTCAGACAAGACCAGATCCCATCGGTTCGCACGTCAAGGCAACAGCGCTGTTGAACCTACCTGGCGTTGTCCGGCGGCGGGCGCCTTAGCCGATCACGGTGCCGAAGAGGTGGCCGATGCCGTAGGTGAGTGCCAGGCCCACCGCGCCGCCGATGACGACCCGCAGCACGGCCCGGCGGGGATTGCTTCCGCCGATCCGGGCGCTGACGCCGCCAGCGACTGCGAGCGCGATGAGCACGCCGACGAACGTCACGGGAACGCGCCAGGTCGGTGGCGGCAGGAGAATGGCCAGCATCGGCAGCAGCGCGCCGACGGTGAAGGACAGCGCGGACGCCGCTGCGGCATGGACCGGGTTGGCCAGGTTGTCGGGATCGATGTTCAACTCGGCGTCGAGGTGAGCGGCCAACGCGTCGCGCTGAGTGAGCTCCGCGGCGACCTTGACCGCCGTCTGATTCGACAGGCCCTTGGCCTCATAGATCGCCACCAACTCGGCCATCTCCGCGTGCGGATCCTCGGCCAGCTCGCGCCGTTCCTGCGCGATCTGCGAGGACTCGCTGTCGCGTTGACTGCTCACCGACACGTATTCGCCCAATGCCATGGACACCGCTCCGGCAACGAGGCCGGCCAGTCCGGCCGTGAAGATCGGGGCCCGACTGGCGGTGGCACCCGCGACGCCCAGCACGATGCCCGCGACGGAAACGATGCCGTCGTTGGCGCCCAGCACTCCGGCCCGCAGCCAATTCAACCGACCCGCTGTCGCGCCGGAGTGGGGCTCGCCCTCGTGGGTCGGTTCGCCGTTGCGGGCAGCATCTGCGGTGGCCTCGCGCTGCGTCTGGTGTTGGTCCATGGGCCCCACCCAAACAGATGGCCCGCGCCGCGACGCAGGCGCCACGCCCGTTGGCCGGGTGGCGGTGTCACGCGGCGCGGGCATGCATCTCCCAGACCAGCAGCTCGGACGGTTCGGTCGCGGTGACCCGCTGTCCGCCGCTTGCGGTGAAACGCACCGCGTCGCCCGCGTGTAGCGGGCCCGCGCCCTCAAGCAGCACGGCGCCATGAGCCAGGTAGAGGTGCAGGAACGGCGCGTCGGGGAGTTCGACGGCCCGGCCCGGCGCGAGCCGAGCCGCGTGCAGGGCCGCCTCGCGGTTGCGGATCCGGATGGCCGCTGCGTCGCGATGGGCGTCGCGGCCCGAAGCCACCGGCACCAGCCCGCCGGACAGCAGCTCGTCGGCGATCTCGAGCTGCTCGTAGCCGGGCTCGGCGCCGCTCTCGTCGGGCAGCACCCACATCTGGATGAAGCGCACCGGTTGGGCGTGCTCGCCGCCGCCCTGCAGCCGCCACGCGTCGTTGCTCTCCGAGTGCAGGATGCCCCGGCCCGCGCTCATGCGTTGCGCGAGCCCCGGGTAGATCACCCCGGTGTGGCCGGTGGAGTCCTGGTGGACGAGGGAACCCTGCAGCACCCAGGTGACGATCTCCATGTCGCGGTGCGGATGGGTCTCGAACCCGGTGCCGGGCGCCACGACGTCGTCGTTGTTGACCAGCAGCAGCCCGTGCTGGGTGTTCGCCGCGTCGAAATGGCGCCCGAAGGAGAACGAGTGCCTGGAGTCCAACCAGTCGAGCTCGGTGTGGAAACGGTCCGCGGCGCGGCGTACGTCGACCAGAGGTTGGGCGGGGGACGTCATGGGACTGCTCCTCGCAGGAGGACGCGGTAGCCGCATCGATCAGCGAGGCAACGCTGGACAGCGCGCGTGACTTCCCGGGATGCCGGTGCGCCGAGCCGGCAAGGCAAAATGCTCGGGTGACCTCGGCACTCCCACTCGACGCGCTGCACACGCTGATTGCTGCCGGCGACGTGGTGGTGCTCTGCGGTGCCGGGCTGTCGACCGAGTCCGGCATCCCTGACTACCGCGGTCCCTCGGGTGCGCTGCGCACGCAGTTGCCGATGACCTACCAGAGCTTCGTCCGCGATCCGGTCGCGCGGCACCGCTACTGGGCCCGCAGCTATCTGGGTTGGCCGCAGATCGCCGCGGCGCAACCCAACGCGGGGCACCGCGCGGTCGCCGCCCTGCACGAGTCGGGCGCGCTCACCGGCATCATCACCCAGAACGTGGACGGCCTGCAGCAAGCGGCGGGTGTCGCCGAGCTCATCGAGCTACACGGCGGGCTGGCTCGCACAGTGTGCCTGCGATGCGGCGATCGTGGCTCGCGAGCCGACCTGGACCGGCGACTGCGCGCGGCCAACCCCGGTTTCGAGGCCGCAGCGGGTGCGGCCAATCCGGACGGTGACGTCGAGCTCCCCGATGCCGCGCTCGCCGGCTTCGTCATGCTCGACTGCCCGGCCTGTGGCACGGGCCTGCTCAAACCCGACGTCGTCTTCTTCGGCGAGGGCGTCCCTCGCGAGCGTGTCGCCCGCAGCTTCGCGCTGCTCGAGGCCGCGCGGGTTCTGCTGGTGCTCGGCTCGTCGTTGAGCGTGCTGTCCGGCTATCGCTTCGTCCGGCGCGCCGCCCAGCTCGGCACGCCGGTGGCCATCGTCAACCAAGGCACCACCCGCGGCGACCCGCAGGCCACGCTGCGCATCGACGCGCCCCTCGGTGAGGTGCTGCCCGCTCTCGCGGCGGCGGTCGTGGCCGGTCAGGCGAGCTCGCTGTAGGCAACGCTCGGGTCGGCCAGCTGCAGCGGCTGCACCGCCTGTCCCGCGAGGATCAGCGGCCGGACCGCGTCGACAACGTCCCAAACGTTGACGTTCATGACCGCCAGGATGCGGTTGCCGGCATCAAGCCAGAACGCGACGAATTCGCGCGCCTGCAGATCACCGCGTACCACCAGTTTGCTGGCGGAGCCGGCCGGCACGTGCCCCAAGTACTCCATGCCCAGGTCGTACTGGTCGCTGAAGAAGTACGGCAGTGCCGAGTAGCCCGCACCGCCCTCACCCATGATCGCCGCGGCCGCAGCGGTGGGCTGGTTGAGTGCGGCCGCCCAGTGCTCCACGCGGACCCGCACGCCCAGCGTCGGATGCAGCTGGTTGGCGATGTCACCGACGGCGTAGACGTCCGGGTCGCTGCTGCGCAGCGCCGCGTCGACGAGCACCCCGTTGTCGACCTGCAGGCCAGCCGCCTGCGCCAGCGCGGTGTCGGGCGCGGCACCGATCCCGACGAGTACCGCGTCGGCAGCGAGCGTCTCCCCGTCGGCGAGGCGCACGCCGCTCGCCCGGCCCTCGGCGGTCATGATCTCGACCGTCGACGCGGCCAGGCGAAGCTCGACGCCCTGCTCGCGGTGCAGCGCCGTCAAGACCTGGGCGACCTCCGGACCGAGCACCGCCAGCAGCGGCAACGGGGCCGACTCGACGACGGTTACCGCGGTTCCCGCCGCCCGGGCCGCGGCCGCTGCCTCCAGTCCGATCCAGCCGCCACCTATCACGACGAGCCGACGGCCGGCGCCGAAGGTGTCGCGCAGCGCGTCCGAGTCGGCGCGGGTACGCAGGTAGTGCACGGCCTCGGCATCCGCGCCGGGCACGGTCAGCCGCCGGGGGGTGGACCCGGTCGCCAGGACGAGCCGGTCGTAGCCCAACCGCTCCGCGCCGTTGAGTTCGACCTCGCGGCTGGCGCGGTGCAGGGCGGTCACGCGCGTGTCCAAGCGCAGGTCGATGCCGTGCTCGGCGTACCACGGCGCGGGATGCACGGTGGCGTCGGCGAAGCTGCTCTGTCCCTGGAGGTAGCCCTTGGACAGCGGTGGGCGCTCGTAGGGCAGCAGCGACTCTTGCCCGATCAGCGTGATGGCTGCGTCGAATCCCCTGTCCCGCAAGGCCTGGGCCGTCTTCGCGCCTGCCAGCCCTGCGCCCACGATGACAACGCTGTTCGCGGTTTCGCTCACCGGACCTCCTCTGCTGGGTCGAGACCCACCGTAGCTGCGATGGCCCGGACCGGCCGTTCGCCGGACGCCGCTGGCGCAACAGGGGCCTCATAGGTCACAATGGGCCCGTACCACCGCTGAACACCGACGGTCCGCTGGGGAAGGCGTCGCCGTCGAGCCAGTGGAGGTGTGCAATGTCGTCCGTTCGCACCGAGAGTCGCGGCGCCCTGCCTGGGACCCGCGGCGTGGTGTTCCTGCACTGCTGCCCGGCAGCGATCGCCCCGCACGTCGAGTGGGCGCTGGCCGGCGTGCTCGGTCGCCCGGCCCGCCTGCAGTGGACCAGCCAACCCGCGGCACCGGCGCACCTGCGTGCCGAAGCAGCCTGGGTGGGTCGGATCGGTACCGCCGCTGGGCTGGCCGCCTCGCTGCGCGCCTGGCCGATGCTCGTCTTCGAGGTCACCGAGGACGCCACGTCGGCAAGCGATGGCGAACGGCTGGCCTACGTGCCGGGCCGTGGCTTCCACCGCAGCATGGTGTCGGCCAACGGCGACGTCGTCATCGGTGAGGAGCGCCTGCGGGGGCTGCTCAGCCGGGCCCGCACGGGTGAGGAGTACGCGCACGGGCTGACCGAGCTGCTCGGGACGGCGTGGGACGCCGAGCTCGAGCCCTACCGCATTGGCGGCGACGGGGCGCCGGTCACGTTGCTGCACCAGGTGGTCTGACGCCGCCTCCTGGCATGGGCCGCCGCGTCCCGCTGGGGTGGGCGCGGCCGCCCCGCCAGACGGGCTGCCAGCCGTCGGCGAGGCGCCGCGCTACAGCGGGATGTTGCCGTGCGCCCCACGCCCTGCGGGGGTTGCGGCGAGGGCCGTGGCGATAACCCGGCGGGTGCTCGACGGCTCGATGACCTCATCAACGACCCCGAGTTCGACCGCCCGTGCAACGCCACCGGCGATCCGCGCATGCTCTTCGGCCAGCTGTGCGTGTAGTGCCTCGCGCTCACCCGCAGGGGCAGCGGCCAGCTTCTTGCGGTGCAAGATGCCCACCGCGGCCGAGGCGCCCATGACCGCCACCTCGGCACCGGGCCATGCGAAGACGCGGTTCGCGCCCAGCGCGCGGGAGTTCATCGCGATGTACGCGCCGCCATAGGTCTTGCGGGTCACCAGGGTCACGCGCGGCACCACCGACTCCCCGAACGCGTGCAGCAGCTTCGCTCCGCGCCGCACGATGCCGTCCCACTCCTGCCCGACACCGGGCAGGTAGCCGGGAACGTCGACGAGGACGAGCAGTGGGATGCCGAACGCGTCGCACATACGCACGAAGCGGGCCGCCTTCTCCGCGGAGGGGGAGTCGATACAGCCGCCGAGGCGCAGCGGATTGTTGGCGATCACGCCGACGGTGCGGCCAGTGAGCCGTCCCAGGCCGGTGACCATGTTCGGCGCCCAGCGCGCGTGCAGCTCCAGCAGGCTGCCCTCGTCGAGGACCCCGGCCACGAGCGGATGCACGTCGTAGGCGCGCTTCGGGTTGTCCGGCAGCAGGGCCTCGAGGTCGCGGTCGGGACCGACTTGGTCCAGGTCGAAGGAGCCCTGCAGCGCGAACAGGACCGTCGCGTCGCGAGCGACCGAGATGGCCTCCTCGTCGGAGCCGGTGATGATGTGCACGACGCCACTGCGCCTGCCGTGGGTGTCCGCGCCGCCGAGAGACTCCATGTCCACGTTCTCGCCTGTGACCGAGCGGACCACGTCCGGGCCGGTCACAAAGACCCGGCCACCGGTGGCCATGATCACCAGGTCGGTGAGGGCCGGGCCATAGGCGGCGCCGCCGGCCGCCGGGCCGAGCACCACCGAGATCTGCGGGACGCGCCCGGACGCGCGGATCATCGCCTGGAATACCAAACCCACCGCATGCAGCGCATGGACACCCTCGGCCAGGCGTGCGCCTCCGGAGTGCCACAGCCCGATCACCGGGATGCGTTCGCGCACCGCGGCGTCGATCGCGTCGACGATGTGGTGGCAACCCTCGGTGCCCATCGCGCCGCCCATGATGGTGGCGTCCGTGCAGTAGGCCGTCGCCGGCGCCCCGCCGATCGTCCCGCGGGCCGCGAAGACGCCGCTCGTATCTCGAGGACGCAGCGCCTTCAGCGAGCCGTCGTCGAACAGCTTCTCCAGACGCAACTCCGGATCGCGCGGATCCCGCTCGTCGAGCGCTGCGGAGCTTTCGGCGACGGCAGTCATGCGGCGTTCCTCTCTACGCCTTGCGGAACAGCAGCGCGGTGTTGTGGCCGCCGAATCCGAAGGAGTCGTTCATCGCCGCGGGCACGCTCATGTGGCGCACCTCGGTCGGCACGTCCACGCGCAGATCGTCGGCCGGGTCGTCGAGGTTGACCGTGGGTGGCACGACGTCGTCGCGCACCGAAAGCACCGTGGCGATGGCCTCAATGGCTCCTGCCGCTCCCAGCAGGTGCCCGGTCATCGACTTCGTCGCTGACACGACCGTCTGATCGCCGAGCAGCTCGGCGATCCACCTGGCCTCGGCGACGTCGCCGGCGGGTGTCGAGGTGGCGTGGGCGTTGACGTACACGACGTCGGCGACATCGACGCCCGCGCGAGACATCGCGAGCGTGGCTGCGCGGCGCTGGCCGTTGCCCTCAGGGTCGGGAGCGACGATGTCGTAGGAGTCGGCGGTGACGCCCGCCCCGCCCAGCACTGCGTACGGGGTGCGGCCGCGGGCAGTGGCCGACGAGCGCCGTTCGAGCACGAGTACCCCGGCCCCCTCGCCGAGCACGAAACCGCTGCGCGCCTTGTCGAAAGGCCGTGAGGCCCGCTGCGGTTCGTCGTTGCGCGTGCTCATCGCCTGCATCTGCGCGAAGCCGGAGATCGTCAACGGGTGGATGCAAGCCTCCGTACCACCTACGACGACGACATCGGCCCGGTCGAGTGCCATCAGGTCCAGCCCGTAGGCGATCGCTTCAGCGCCGGAGGCGCAGGCACTGACCGGCGTGAACACGCCGCAGCGAGCGCCGACCGCAAGTCCGACGTGCGCCGCCGGGCCGTTGGGCATGTCCATCGGGATGAGCAGCGGCGATACCCGCCCTGGTCCCTTCTCCAGCAAGACGTCGTGCTGGTGGATCAGGCTGGTGACGCCGCCGATGCCGGTACCGATTACCACCGCGACCCGGTTCGGGTCGAGGCCGACCTCGTCGCTGCGGCCGGTGAATCCGGCGTCCGCCCAGGCCTCGCGGGCCGCGACGAGTGCCGCCTGCTGTGCGCGGTCGAGCCGCCGCGCCTGTACCCGGGGCAACGCCTCGGCTGGGTCGACGGCCATCGGCGCGGCAATGCGCACCTTCAGTTCGGCGGCCCAGTCCTCGGTGAGCGCGACGACGCCGGACCGGCCTTCGAGCAGGCCGGCCCAGAACGTCGCCACATCACCGCCGAGGGGCGTGGTGGCGCCCAGACCGGTGACGACGATGTCATCGGTGCGTTCGGTCATCTCGACTACCTTCGTTCGGGCCGGTGCGGGCTCAGCCGTTGGATGCGATGTAGTTGACCGCGTCGCCGACCGTCTTCAGCTTGGGCAGCTCGTCGTCGGGAATCTTGACGCCGAACTTCTCCTCGGCTGCCATGGCGACCTCCACCATCGACAGCGAATCGACGTCGAGGTCGTCGGTGAAGCTCTTCTCGTCGGAGACGTCGGTCGGCGCCACGTCGGCGACCTCTTCGAGGATGGAGGCGAGTCCTGCGCGGATCTCGTCGGCACTGGCCACGGGGTTTCCTTTCGGTTGGGACGCTTCGCCGCCCGGTGCGAGCGACGGATCTGACGTTACGGGGCGAGCACGACCTGACCGGCGTAGGACAGGCCCGAGCCGAACCCCAGCAGCAACACCGGGGCACCCGTTGGGATCTCGCCGCGTTCGACCATGCGGGACAGCGCGAGCGGGATCGTGGCGGCCGAGGTGTTGCCCGAGGTGACGATGTCGCGGGCCACGACCGCGTCGGGGGCGTTGAGGCGCTTGGCGATCGCGTCGATGATGCGCAGGTTGGCCTGGTGCGGGATGAAGGCTGCCAGCTCGGAGGGTTCTATCCCGGCTCGGCGGCAGGCCTCCAGCGCGACGGGTGCCATCTGCGAGGTCGCCCACCGGTAGACGGCCTGCCCCTCCTGGCGAAAGACCTTGGTGCGTTCGTCGATGGCGACGGTGTCGAACTGCGCGCCCTCACTGCCCCAGACGACCGGGCCGATACCGACCTCGTCGGACGGACCGACCACGGCGGCACCGGCCCCGTCGCCGAGGATGATGCACGTCGTCCGGTCGTTCCAATCCAGCCAGCCGGAGAAGCGTTCCGCGGCGACCACCAGGACGTTGCGAGCCTGGCCGCAGCGCACCGCGGCCGAGGCGACATTGAGGGCGTAGACGAATCCGGAGCAGCCGGAGTTGACGTCGAACGCGCCGGGGGAGGCGATGCCGAGCCGATCGGCCAGCTGGGGCGCGGCTGCCGGGACGGGGGTGGGCATCGTGCACGTCGCGACGAGGACGAGTTCCACGTCGGTCTTGGCGACACCACTGGCGGCCAACGCCTTGCTCGCCGCGGCCTCAGCCAGGTCGACGACGGTCTCGTCGGGGTCGGCGAAGCGGCGTTCGGCGATACCTACCCGGCTCTTGATCCAGGCGTCGTCGGTGTCTACCCCACGGGCGATCAGGTCCTGGTTGGTGACGACGTTGGCCGGCCGGTAGTGACCCACGCCGAGGATTGCGGTGGCAGGCGGTCCGGAGGTGTCGGCGAGGCGCAAGGCTAGAGCTCCGATCCGGTGTGCAGGCGGGCGACCGGCAGCCCAGCGGCGACGATATCGCCGTTGTGGCGCAGCCACTCGAGGAGCAGGCCGGCATCGGGTGCGACGATCACGTGCTCATCGCGATTGGTGCGGACCGTGCCCAGCCGGGTACCGCGGCCGATCACCGCGCCCTCGTCCAGCCCCTCGGCCCGGGTGAAGACCCCCTTGGCCGGGGTGACCACGACCCGGAACTCCGGGGTGTGCTCGCCCTGCCCGTGCAGCGGGTGGCTGTCGATGAGCCGGCGCGCGGCGTCGAGATCGGCCGGGGACTTGATCGCCAGCAGTTCGACGCCGGGCAGCTCACGCTTGGCGATACCGATGAGCGCGCCAGCCGGGGCTAGCTCCAACGCCGCAGTGACGCCGAGGTCCACGCAGGTGCGCATGCACAGGTCCCAGCGCACCGGCTGCGTCACCTGCCGGACGAGTCGCGCGATCAGCTCGGCTCCGGTCGAGACCGACGATCCGTCCGCGTTCGACAGCAGGATAGGGCGCGGGTCGCGGACGGCGATCCCGTCGGCGTAGCCGGCCAGCGCCTGCTCGGCGGCAGCCATGAAGTCGGTGTGGAACGCGCCGGCGACCTCAAGTGCGCGAACCCTCGAGCCCGCCGGCGGTGCGCCGGCCAGGGTGGCCAGCGCGTCAAGGGCGCCGGCGGCCACGATCTGACCGGCGCCGTTGCGGTTGGCGGGAGTCAACCCGGCGGCCTCGACGGCGGCCACGACCGCGGCGGCATCGCCGCCGAGCAGGGCCGACATGCCCGTGGGCGTGAGCGCGCAGGCCGCCGACATCTCCGCCCCTCGGCGTGCGGCGAAGGCCACGGACTGAGCCGGGGTCAGGGCACCGGCCACGGCAGCCGCGGTCAGTTCGCCGACGCTATGGCCAGCCACGACGCGCTCGCCCGTCGTCTCCAGCTGCAGTTGGCCGGCGACGATCAGGCCCAGCGCGACGATCAGCGGTTGGGTGATCGCGGTGTCCTTGATCTCGTCGGCGCTCGCGCTGGTACCGAGCCTGGCCAGGTCGATCCCGGCCACCTCAGCGAACTCGGCCACCTGCTCGGCGACACCGGGCACCTCGAGCCAGGCGGCGAGCATGCCCGGTGTCTGGGCGCCCTGGCCGGGTGCGAGTACGGCGATCACCTCTCCACCATGCCGTCTCAGTGGGCCGGCAGGCGAGAACGACGCTGACAGCGTTGCCGCGGCGTTGTTGTAGGTATCCTCCACCGCCCGGCCGTCGATATCCGATATGTCCCAGCACGCGCTGGCCAGGTCACCCCAAGTGCGCCAACCGCCCGAAGGTGAGGGCCAGCCGCAGGGTGAACGCTCCACGCGGCTCCGTTGGCGTCTCCCCACAGATCTCGGCCACCCGCCGCAGCCGGTACCGCACCGTGTTCGCGTGCACGAACAGCGCCCGAGCCGTCGCTTCGAGCGCGCCGCCGGCGTCGAGGAAGGCGCTCACCGTGTCGAGGAGAACCTCTCCGGCCCTCGTCAACGGCACGTACACGTTCGCGACCAGTTCCGCGCGGGCGATCTCATCGCCGGCGAGGGCCCGCTCCGGAAGCAGGGCGTCCGCGGCGACCGGGCGCGGAGCCCCGGGCCAGGCGGGCACCGCGCGCAGCGCGCTGAGCGCCGCCCGGGTCACCGTGCTCGCCTCGGCGATGTCCGGCGCGGCCGGGCTGACCACGACCGGCCCGTCGGCGAAGACGGGGAGCAGCTCCCGCGCGACCCTACCGGCGTCGGCTGTACCACTCACGACGATCACCAGCCGGTTCCCGTGCACGCCGGCCATGGCGTCCAGGCCGAGGCGCTGGGTGAGCCGGCGCACCTCGGCGAGCGTCTGCGGAGCGGGGGCATCCGGGGCGGTGCCGACGACCGCGGCGACTGGTCCGCCGCCCTGCCAGCCCAGTGCGGCGAGCTGGCTGGGCAGCGGACCGACCACATCCGAGCCCCGGACCAGGTTGTCGATGACCAGCGCTTCGAGTCGCTCGTCCCAGGAGCCGCGTGTCTCGGCAGCGAGCGCGTAGACGCGCGCGGCGGCGAAAGCGATCTCGCGGCTGAAGCGCAGCAGCTCCTCGCGCACCGCTCCGGCCTCCTCGGCGCCGGCGAGGGTCGGCAGGTTGTCCTCGGCGACAGCGATGGTCTGGCGCACCAGTTCGACGGTCTGCTGGAGAGTCACGGAGCGCGCCATCGCGAGCGGGGCGGCGGCGAATACCTCACCGGTCAGCCGCAGGACGTCGTCGGGCGAGCGCAGCCAGTCCACGTAGGACTGCATGCCGGCCTGGGCGACGAGGGTCACCCACGAGCGCTGGTCGGCGGGCAGCTCGCGGAACCAGGGCAGCTGCTCGTCCATCCGCGCAACGCTCTGCGTCGCCAACCGCCCGGTGGCCTGCTCGATGCGGCGGATCGTCTCGTCGTGCAACCCGGGCCTCACGGGTGCAGCCTGCCACGCGCGTGCTCGCTACGGTGAGGGCGTGCCGTCGCCGCGCGACCCCGTCGCCGACCTGCGCCGCATCGCCTTCCTGCTCGAACGGGCCCGCGAGCCGAGCTTTCGGGTGAAGGCGTTCCGGGCCGCTGCCGGCGTCGTCGCCGACCTCGACCCCGCTGACGTGACCGCCCGGGCCGACCGCGGCAGTCTCACCGAGCTGACCGGGATCGGGGAGGTCACCGCCCGCTGCATCACCGAGTCGCTCGCCGGCGAGCAGCCCGCCTACCTGCGCCGGCTCGAGGCCACCGAGGATCGCCCGCTCGACGCGGCGACGGCCACTCTGCGCGCGGCACTGCGGGGCGACTGCCACACGCACTCGGACTGGTCCGACGGCGGTTCGCCGATCCTGGAGATGGCCGAGGCCGCGCGGGCGATCGGGCACGACTACGTCGTTCTCACCGACCACTCGCCGCGGCTAAAGGTCGCCCGGGGCCTCTCGGCGGAGCGACTCGAACGCCAACTCGAGGTCGTCGCCGAGCTCAACGATCGGCTGGCGCCGTTTCGAATTCTCACCGGTATCGAGGTGGACATCAATGCCGATGGCACCCTCGATCAGCTGCCGTCGCTGCTCGCTCGTCTCGACGTCGTGGTCGCGAGCGTGCACAGCGTGCTGCGGATGCCCAGCGAGGAGATGACGCCGCGCCTGATCGCGGCCATCGCCAACCCGCACACCGACGTGCTGGGGCACTGCACCGGGCGCCTGATCAGCGCAGAGCGCGGGACCCGGCCAGAGTCCCAGTTCGACGCCGAGCTCGTCTTCGCGGCCTGCGCACGCTTCGGGGTGGCCGTCGAGATCAACTCTCGCCCCGAGCGCCTGGACCCGCCCAAACGCCTGCTGAGACTCGCCGTCGAGGCCGGCTGCCTGGTCTCGATCGACACCGACGCGCACGCCCCCGGCCAGTTGGACTGGCAGCACTTCGGCTGCGAGCGGGCGGCGCTGTGCGGGGTCGAGGTCAGCGCGGTCGTGAACTCGTGGGCGGCCGACGAGCTATGTGCGTGGGGGGTCGACCATTCCTCGCGTCCCTGAACTGCACTGCCCGTCGCGACTGCCCGTCGCGCGGACCCGGTGGCGCCGATGATCACGACGTCGACACGCTCTACTGTCGAGAAGTGAGCGCGGCACCCCGGGCCGCGGCAGAGAACGGGAGCGACGATGCATGAGGTGAACCTCGCCGGCCTGACGGTGTCCGCGCAGGGTCTGGGATGTATGGGAATGAGCGAGTACTACGGCGTAACCGATTGGGACGCTGCCGTCGCCA
Organism: Pseudonocardiales bacterium; assembly: GCA_043746395.1. Taxonomy (GTDB): domain Bacteria; phylum Actinomycetota; class Actinomycetes; order Mycobacteriales; family Jatrophihabitantaceae; genus JAYTRE01. Next base: position 1,414 of record JAYTRE010000020.1, on the reverse strand, counting down.
CGATCCACCGGGCGCTCGAGCTCGGCGTGACGTTCCTCGACACCGCCGACATCTACGGCGCCGGGCACAACGAGGTGCTGGTCGGGCGCGCGATCCATGACCGCCGCGAGCGGGTCCAGCTCGCCACGAAGTTCGGCATAGACCGCTCGGGCGGCGACACGAACCGCGTCCTGCGCGGCGAGGCGGCATACGTCAAGCGCGCTTGCGAGACGTCATTGCTGCGCCTGGGCGTCGAGGTTATCGATCTGTACTACCTGCACCGCCCGCCCCAGACGGCCGAAATCGAGGAGACCGTGGGGGCGATGGGCGAGCTTGTGAAGGAGGGCAAGGTGCGCTTCCTCGGCCTGTCCGAGGTCGACGACGCGCTGCTGCGTCGCGCCCATGCGGTGCACCCGATCACCGCGGTGCAGAGCGAGTACTCGCTGTGGACTCGCGACCCGGAGATCACGGTGCTCGCCGCGCTCCGCGAACTCGGGATCGGCCTGGTGCCCTACGCCCCGCTGGGTCGCGGGTTCCTGACGGGGACGCTCGATCGCCACGCCCTGGGAGCGAAGGACTTTCGTGGGCGCAATCCGCGCTTCGCCGGGGAGGCGGGCGACGCCAACCAGGCGATCGTCGACGCGTTGGTCGCCGTCGCCGAACGCAAGGGTGTGGCGCCGGCGCAGGTGGCGCTCGCGTGGGTGCACGGCCAGGGCGAGCGACTGGGCATCCCCGTCGTGCCGATCCCCGGCACCAAGCGGGTGAAGTGGCTAGAGCAGAACGTCGCCACTGTGGACCTCACCCTGGACGCCGCCGATCTCGCCGAGCTGGACCCGCTGGGAGCGCAGGTCGTCGGCGCCCGCTACTGACCGGCGCGCACCCCGTTGGGTGACGTATCCGCCCGGTGAGTGACGTATCCGCCCGTTGAGTGACGGCAAAATTGACGTCTCTGATCAAGGAGATCCGTCACTCAACGGGGGAGGGGAGTTCAGCTGTCGCCACCGATGGTGCCGTGCCCGGCGGCGGTGACGTCGAGCAACTGGTAACGGTCGAAGGCCTCGCGCACCGTCTCCGCCTTGATCTCGCCGCGCCGGGCCAGCTGTGCGAGCACCGCGACGACGATCGACTGCGCGTCGACGTGGAAGAACCGCCGCGCCGCGCCGCGGGTGTCGGCGAAGCCGAAGCCGTCCGTGCCGAGCGACGTGTATTCGCCGGGCACCCAGCGCGCTATCTGGTCGGGGACGGCGCGCATGAAGTCCGACACCGCAACAACCGGACCGGGCGCCTCAGCCAGCTTTCCTGTCACATAGGGGATGCGGGGCGTGTCGCCGGGCGCGAGCAGGGTCGATTCCTCGCACTCCACCGCGTCGCGCCGGAGCTGGTTCCACGACGTGACCGACCAGACGTCGACGTCGACGCCCCACTCCTCGCCGAG
>JAYTRE010000019.1:0-12697 GCA_043746395.1 Pseudonocardiales bacterium | reverse complement strand
CGGCCGATGCCGCGCCCCTGAGGACCGCCGCGTTCTTCGACGTCGACAACACCATGATGGTCGGGGCCTCGATATTTCATTTCGCCAAGGGGATGGCGGCTCGTGACTTCTTCTCCTGGCGCGATCTGGTCGCCTTCACGCTGCGGCAGGCGCGGCTGCGGGTGCGCGGGGAGACCCGCAACGACCTGCACCGCGCCCGCGAGTCGGCACTTGCCTTCGTGGCCGGCAAGAAGGTCGATGACATCGTCGCCCTGGGCGAGGAGATCTACGACGAGGAGATGGCCGACAAGATCTGGTCCGGCACCCTCGCGCTGGCCCAGCAGCACCTGAGCGCTGGGCAGCGGGTCTGGCTGGTGACGGCGACGCCGCTGGAGTTGGCGACGATCATCGCCTGCCGCCTCAAGCTGACCGGCGCGCTGGGCACGGTGGCCGAGTCCCAGAACGGCATCTACACCGGCCGCCTGGTGGGCGACGTCCTGCACGGCGAGGCAAAGGCGCACGCCATTCGGGCCCTGGCCGCCCTCGAAGGCCTCGATCTCGGCGGCTGCTCGGCCTACTCGGACTCGATCAATGACCTGCCGTTGCTCTGCCTAGTGGGACGGGCCGTGGCGGTCAACCCGGATTCCGCGCTACGCGCGGAGGCCAGGCAGCGAGGCTGGGAGATCCGCGACTTCCGCACGGGCCGCAAGGCGGCCCGCATCGGCATTCCCACCGCGGTCGGCCTCGGCGCGATCGGAGGTGGTGTCGCGGTGAGCTTCGCCGTCCGCCGCGAGCATGACCGCCGGGTGGCTGCCGCCGCAGCCACAGCCCGACGGCGCGGGCGATTCGGCAGGTGGGCTCAGCGCCAGACGGAGCGGCGGTGCGCGAGCATCCGGTAAAGCGTGCTCTGGATGGTCTCCCGGACCCGGTCGGTGAGGTCGAACAGGACGACGGGGTCCTCGGCGGCCTCCGGACCGAACGGTGCGGTGTCGATCGGATCGCCGAACTCGAGGTACCACTTGCTCGGGAGCGGCACCAGGCCGAGCGCGCCGAGCCAGGGAAAGGTCGGGGTGATCGGGAAGTACGGCAGGTTGAGCAGCCGGGCTAGCACCTTAGCGTCAGCGAGGATCGGATGGATCTCCTCCGAGCCGACGATGGACACCGGGATGATCGGTGCGCCGGTGCGCAGCGCGGCGTGGACGAAACCGCCCCGGCCGAAGCGCTGCAGCTTGTACCGCTCAGTGAAGTTCTTACCGATGCCTTTGAATCCTTCGGGCCACACCCCGACGAGCTCACCGGCGGACAGCAGCCGCACGGCATCGGCGCTGCACGCCAGCGTGCCCCCGGTCTTGCGGGCGGTCGCCCCGATGCCGGGAGTAGTGAACATTAGGGTGGCACCGAGCGGCCGAAGGTAGCGGTGCGCCGGGTGCTCCAGATGCACCGCCAGCGCGGTCATCGCGCTGTCGAGTGCCCACAGGCCGCCCGCGTGGTTCGCGACAAGCAGCGCGCCGCCGTCGGCGGGAAGGTGGTGGGCCCCGCTCACCTCGACGCGGAACCACTGGTCGTACAGGGGACGCAGCAGCGGCAGGACGACGGAGGAGGTGAGGTCGGCGTCGAAGCCGAACTCGTCGATCTCGTAGTCACCGGAGATCCGCCGGCGCAGGAACTCGACCGCGCCGGCGGCCCGCTGCTGCCAGCCGTCGAGGTTGGAACCCGGTGCGGCCGGCCGCGCAGCCGGATCGGACGCAGCTGCCTGACCGGTGCGGATGGAGTGGACGGACGCGTCCACGCCGTGCTCGGATGGGCCTCGCTGGCCGGGCCGACGACGACGCTTGGCCGCCTCTGCCGGGTCGACCGAGCCGCTGTGAATCGGGATGACGCGCGCCTCGTCCATCGTCAGACCCCCTCAGTCGCGGTTACCGGCCGGGCGCCCCGGCTGACGCGGCGCCCGGCCGCATCCAACGCGGCCAGTGCGGCTAGCCCGAATCGGGGCATCGGCGGGCGGTCGTCGAGGTAGGACCGTAGCGCCGCAGCGGTGCTGTACCGGGGCAGGTAGCCGAACTGGGCGCGCAACCGCGCGGTGTCGACCACCCGCCCGTAGTTGAGGAAGCTCGCCTGCCCGGCCGAGAACTCCACGACTCCGCTGTTGCGGACCAGCCCCCCTACTAGCGCAATCGCAGGCGCCGGTACGGGTACGCGCAGTCGACCCGCCCGCCGGACCACCTGCGACAGCAGGAGCACCCCGTCGCCGGCGACATTCACCATGCCTGGCCGAGAACTGACGGTGGCCAGGCGCATGACCTCGATGGCGTCGGATTCCTGCAGGAACTGCAGCCGCGGGTCGAAGCCCAGCGATGTGGGGATGATCGGCATCGCCAGGTAGCGAGTCAGCGCGCTGTCGATGCTCGGGCCGAGGAGGTTGGCGAAGCGCAGGATCGACACCGCGATGTCGGGACGGCGGCGCACGAACCCGCGCACGTAGCCCTCGATCTCGACCGCATCGCTGGCGAATCCGCCCGGCACCGCGCCGACGGCGTCCATGTCCTCGGTGAACACCGCCGGATCGGCCGCGCTCGCGCCGTACACGGCAGTGGTGGACTTCACCACGACCCGGCTCACCGTCTCGGATCGCTGGCAGGCGGCGAGCAGCTGCATCGTGCCGAGAACGTTCATTTCCTTCATCGGTCCCCGGGCTGCCACGCCGCGAGGGGCCGACCCGACTGCGCTGTGCACGACGGTGTCGACGCGGGCCTGGGTGATCACCTTGGCGATCAGCGGGTTTCGGATGTCGGCGCGAACGAATTCCGTTCGGCCCAGGCGGGCCAGGTCCTGATGGCGGGGCGGCATGGTGTCCACGCCGATCACCCGATCGACGGCAGGATCGACAGCGAGCTGGGCGGCCAGGCGACTGCCCAGAAACCGGCTCACCCCGGTGATCAGTACGACGTTCGACATCCGCAGGCTCCCGTCGGGACGGCGGGCCGGGAAACGGGCTACTTCTTGTTGCGGCGCTGCACGCGCGTCTTCTTCAGCAGCTTGCGGTGCTTCTTCTTGGCCATCCGCTTGCGCCGCTTCTTGATGACAGAACCCATAGTGAAACCTCATCGGTGCCCGGCGATCCGGGCGCGTTGTGTGTTGATGCCCGGACGTGCTCGCCGGACCGGCGGTACCGGGTGTTAAGCCTACTGGTCCCGTTGCCGCCGGGACGGCCCTGGGTCAGGCCGCCGCAGCGGCCGAACGTCAGCCTGCCTCGATGAACGCCGCGCGCAAGTAGTCGTGCACCGCCTGCTCAGGGACGCGGAACGAGCGTCCGACCCGCACGGCGGGCAGGTCGCCGCTGTGGACCATGCGGTAGACGGTCATCTTGGACACCCGCATCACGCCGGCCACCTCGGCCACCGTGAGGAACTTCACCTCCGCCAACGAGGGGTCGACGGGGCGCACTGCGGGGCGATCCCCAGGCGTTCCTGCCGCCATTTTGCCAATCGTGCTCATGCCTCACCGACACCTTCGGCACGTGTCATTGCGTCGGCTTCCCCACCGGCGAACGGGACACGCACGTGCTGTCAGGAGAGTAGCGGTACTGGTGGGGCTGATGCGATAGCTGTACCCCACTCGACGCACAATTACCGCCCGCTTTGCGGCATTTATGGCAAAGATGTGGCTCAATTGCCGGCCCCGAGCTCCGCACTGCGCCGGCACGCGGCCTCGATCGCGGCCAGAAACGCGGCTCGCACCCCGTGCACCTCGAGCTCCCGGATGGCGGCGATCGTCGTGCCGCCTGGACTGGTGACGGCTTCGCGGAGCTGCACCGGATGCTTGCCGGAGTCCCGCAGCATCACCGCAGAACCGAACGCGGTCTGCACGATGAGCTCGGCGGCCAGTTCCCGCGGCAGGCCGAGCAGGATGCCTGCGTCGATCATCGCCTCGACCAGGAAGAAGAAGTACGCCGGTCCTGACCCCGACAGCGCGGTCACGGCGTCGAGCTGCGCTTCGGGGACCTGCACCACCCGCCCGACCGCACCGAGCAGTGCCTCGGCCACGGCGAGGTGGGCCGCGGTCGCGTGCGCGCCCGGCGACACCGCGGTCATCGCCTCGTCGACAAGGGCCGGCGTGTTGGGCATGCAGCGCACGACGGGCACGTTGCGCGCCAGTGCCGACTCGAGGTGCGCGGTCGTCACACCCGCGGCCACCGACACCACCAGGTGCTCGGTGGTCACCAGATCGTGCAACTGCGCCAGCAGCGCGTCGATGTCCTGTGGCTTGACGGCGAGCACCAGCGTCCGCGCGGCGCGTACGGCGCCGGGCACGTCGAGGGCCGAAACGCCGTAGGTCGCGGCGAGCTGCGCCGCCCGATCGGGGTGCTTTTCCACGACGACGACAGCGTCCGGCGTCCGCTCGCCGCGGAGCAGGCCCGACAGCAGCGCCTCGCCGATCTTGCCACCGCCGAGGATCGCGACCGTGTCCAGGACCGTGGCCATGGCAACCTAGCCTTTCGAGAGGACGGAGCGCGCGAAGAACGTCAGGTTGGCCGGACGCTCGGCGAGCCGGCGCATCAGGTAGCCGTACCACTGGGCACCGTAGGGGACGTAGACCCGCACGGTGTGACCGGCGCGGGCCAACCGGTGCTGCTCGTCGGGCCGGATGCCGTAAAGGAACTGGAACTCGAACTCGTCGAGACCCTTGCCGTGAAAGGCGGCCCGCTCGATACCGATGGCTATCAAGCGCGGGTCGTGCGTGGCGAACATCGGATAACCCGGCCCGGCGAGCAGCACGTTCATGCAGCGCACATAGGAAAGGTCGACGTCCTCCCGCTTCTGGTGGGCCACTGCCGACGGTTGCTTGTAGGCGCCCTTGCACAGCCGTACGCGGCTGCCCGCCGTGGCCAGGTCGCGGCAGTCCTGCAGGGTGCGGTGCAGGTAGGCCTGGAGGACCGCCGCAGTGTCGGGGAAGTCGGCGCGCAGCGCGGCGAGGATGCCCAGCGTCGAGTCGGTGGTGGTGTGGTCCTCCATGTCGAGGGTGACCGTCGCGCCGACCCGCTGCGCCTCGGCACAGATCTGGCGGGCGTGTTCAAGCGCGAGCTTCTCGCCGTCGCCGGGCAGCGCCTGCCCGATGGCGCTGAGCTTCACGCTCAGCTCGGCTCGCGCTGTGAGCGGTCCGAGGCGCTGCGCCAGGCCGGCGCGCTCGAGGGCAGCGAGCAACTCCAGATAGGCGGCAACCACAGCCTGCGCGTGCGCGAGGTCGGTCGTGTCCTCGCCCAGGTGGTCCAGGGTGACGGTGAGACCCTCCCCGACGAGGGCACGCGCCACTGCCACCGCCGTGTCAGTGTCGACACCACCCACGAACCGGCGCACCACGTCTCGCGAGATCGGCATGGTGGTCACGAGGCGTTCGACGCGTCGGTTGCGGGACGCGGCGAGGATCGTCGAGCGCAGCATGTCGCCAGGCTATCCAGCACGAGCGCGTCGGCGCCGCGCGCCTGGCCGGCGTCCCGCGAGCCGGGGCCGTGCGGCGACGCGGCGCGGGCTACGCCGGTGCTGGCGCCGGCGCGGGCGGCCTGACCAGGTGCAGCCGGCAGAAGGCCAGGGCTTCGGCCAGATCAGCCTCGCGCTCGGCCCGGTCCAGGGCTCGGCGGGTGTTTACCTCGACGATCACGTGCCCGTGGAAGCCGCGGGCGGCGACACGCTCGAGTACCTCCACGCAGGGCTGGTCACCGCGACCGGGGACCAGGTGCTCGTCCTTGGTCAGCCCGGTGCCGTCGGCGATGTGCAGGTGGCTCAGCCGGCTGCCCATCGCCTCGAGCATCGCCAGCGCATCGGACTGCGACACCGCCGCATGCGACAGGTCCAGGGTGTAGTCGCGGTAGGGCTCGGACTCGACAGCGACGTCCCAGCTGGGCTGGTAGGCCGACACCTCGCGACCGCGGACCCGCAGCGGGAACATGTTCTCCACGGCGAAACGCACGTCGGTTTCCTGTGCCATCCGCTCAATACCGGCCTGAAATCCTCGCGCGTAGTCCCGCTGCCATCGAAACGGCGGATGGACCACCACGGTTTGCGCCCCCAGCAGCTCGGCGGCGAACTGGGCCTTCTGCAGCTTCGTCCACGGGTCGGTGGTCCACACCCGTTGGGTGATGATCAGGCACGGGGCGTGGACGGCCAGGATCGCTACCTGGTAGTGCTGCGCGAGGCGCTGCAACGCGTACGGGTCCTGGCTGATGGCGTCGGTCCAGACCATCACCTCGACGCCGTCGTAGCCGAGTTTCGCGGCGAGCTCGAAGGCGGCCGCCGTGCCCTCCGGATACACCGACGCCGTCGAGAGTCCCACCTTCGCCTGCGATTCCCGCAGCGCCCTCGGCACGCGCGGCGCGTCGGGTCTCATGCCCATGGAGGGTAATCGCTCGTCGCCGTCAGCTACCTGTGAGCCAGTCGAGTCGGCGCAAGATCACACCCTCGCGCAGCGCCCACGGACACAGCTCCAGCGAGCTGACGCCGAGGGCGTCCATGGCCGCCGCGGCGACGATCGCTCCGGCCAGCGTCTGGTGGGCGCGGCCGATGCTGACGCCGTCGAGTTCGGCGAGATCGACCGAGGCCATCCGCGAGATGAAGGCGGTGACCTGGCGCAACGCATCACGGCTCAGCACGCGCCGGACCCGCGGACCGGCCGAGCTGGGAGCCGCGCCGGCCAGGCGCGTGAGCGTCCGGAAGGTCTTGCTCGTCGCGACGACCCGGTCGGGCACGCCGCATGCGAGCAGCGCAGCGCCGGGTTCGGCCAGTTGAGCCGCTACGTGCGAGGCCAGCGCCGCGACGCTGGCCTTGCTGGCGGGGTCGCCGTCCAGCCAGTCGCGGGTGAGCCGGGCCGCGCCGAGCGGCAGCGACACCGCCACGGCGGGATCCTCATCGCCGCCTGCCCCGAGCTCGAGGGAGCCACCGCCGATGTCGAGGCAGACCAGGTTGCCGGCACTCCAACCCAGCCAGCGCCGCACGGCGAGAAAGGTGAGCCGGGCCTCGTCCTCGCCGGAGAGGACCAGCAGTTCGACGCCGGCCTCGTCACGCACGCGCTGCAGTACCGCGACGCTGTTACGCGCGTCGCGCACCGCCGAGGTCGCGAAGGCGAGGATCTCCTCGCAGTCGAACTCCTTGGCCTGGTGCCGCGCCTCGCGGACCGCGTCGACCAGCGCGTCGGCGCCCGCGTCGACGAGGCGTCCCTGGCCGTCGATCAGCTCGGCCAGGCGCAGCACGCGTTTGCGGGATAGCTGCGGGGTGGGCTGCGCGCCACGATGGGCGTCCACGACGAGCAGGTGGACGGTGTTGGAGCCCACGTCCAGAACGCCGAGCCGCATGTGCCGAACAGTAGCGAGCTTCTCGTAGGCTCTCCGGGTGCACCGTACCGATCCCGTCGCCGAGGTCTTACTCGACTTTGCGCGCGAATGGATCGAGTTCTTCGACCCCGCCGACCCCGCGCACCTCGTGCGGGCCGACCTGACCTGGCTGTGCTCGCGCTGGACGTGCATTTTCGGTCGCGGTTGCCACGGCACGGTTGCCGGCCGGGCCGATACCGGCTGCTGCAACCACGGCGCGTACTTCTCCGACAAGGCAGATGAGAAACGGGTACGTGGCTTCGCCGCCGAGCTCACTTCCGACGACTGGCAGTTTCACGACGTCGGCCACAGTGGGACCAAGAAGGGCAAGCTGGCCGTCACCGTCAAGGACAGCCTGGGCGAGGAGGAGAACCGCGCCAAGACCAGGGTGGTCGACGGTGCTTGCATCTTCGCCAACCGGGAGGGATTCGCCGGCGGCATCGGCTGCGCCCTGCACGCGCTGGCCTTACAGCGCGGGCTCAATCCGTTGGAGACCAAGCCTGAAGTGTGCTGGCAGCTCCCCGTGCGTCGCGAGCAGGCGTGGGTGGATCGTCCCGACGACACCCGCATCCTGGTGTCGACGGTAGCCGAGTTCGACCGGCGCGGGTGGGGCGAGGGCGGCCACGATCTGGACTGGTACTGCACGTCCTCACCGGAGGCGCACGTGGGCCACGAGCCGATGTACCTGTCCTACGGCCCGGAGCTGGTCGCACTGATCGGCGAAGCCGCCTATGCCGAGCTGGCCCGAGTCTGCGGCGAGCGCACCAAGCTGGGGCTGGTTGCCGTGCACCCGGCCACCGCCGCGGCGTCGCCGCGATCGTGATACGCATGCTTTGCCATGACGACGCTCCGGAATCAAGATCGCCAGCCGATCACACCTCGAACTTGTAGCCCAGCCCGCGCACGGTCACGAGATGCCTCGGGTTGGCCGGCTCGGGCTCGATCTTGGACCGCAGCCGCTTCACGTGGACGTCGAGGGTCTTGGTGTCACCGACATAGTCGGCTCCCCACACCCGGTCGATGAGCTGGCCTCGGGTCAGCACTCGGCCGGCATTGCGCAGCAGCATCTCAAGCAGGTCGAACTCCTTAAGCGGCATTGCCACGTGCGCGCCGTCCACCGACACGACGTGCCGCTCGATGTCCATCCGTACGGGGCCAGCTTCGACGGTCCCTTCGAGCAGCTCCTCCGATTCACCGCCGCGGCGCAGGACGGCGCGGATGCGGGCCACCAGCTCGCGCGAGGAAAACGGTTTGGTGACGTAGTCATCGGCCCCCAGTTCCAGGCCCACGACCTTGTCCACCTCGGTGTCGCGGGCGGTCACCATGATGATCGGGACGTTGGAGCGAGTGCGCAGCGTGCGGCACACCTCCGTTCCGGACAGGCCGGGAAGCATCAGGTCTAGCAACACCAGGTCGGCTCCGCCGCGCTCGAAGGCGGTGATCGCCTCGGGGCCGGTGGCAGCAACCTCGACCTCGTAGCCCTCCCGGCGCAGCAGGTAGGACAGCGCGTCGGAGAACGAATCCTCGTCCTCGACCACCAGCACTCGCGTCATGCAGACTCCCCGCGGGCGGGCAAGCGGTATCGGGTGGTGTTCATGACTGTCCTTTCGCCACTGTGGGCACGGCTTCGGATCCGGCGTGAGCCGGTTCGGCGGATGCCTGCGGTGACGACGTTCTCCCATCCGAGTGAACGCTGGGTAGCCGGATGGTGAATGTCGAACCTTGGCCCTCCAAGCTCCACACCAGCACCGAGCCGAGATGATTGGTGACGATGTTCTTGACGATGGCCAGTCCCAGGCCGGTTCCGCCGGTGGCCCGGGAGCGGGCCGGGTCCACCCGGTAGAACCGCTCAAAGATGCGGTCTCGCTCCGCCTCGGCGATACCCAGGCCCTGGTCGCTTACCGAGATATCGACGCACGGCAGGTCGTCCTCGTCTCGCGTGGCGTGGGCCGCGACGACCACCCTGGTCCCGCCACCGCTGTAGGCGATCGCGTTGTCGACCAGGTTCGCGACTGCCGTGACCAGCTGGTCGACGTTGCCCCGGACCTCCAGGTCGTCCTCGCAGCGCAGGGTGACCGCGATGCCGGACCGTTCGGCGGCCAGGCGGGTGCGATCGTGCGCCTCGTCGAGGATGGCGTCCACCGCCACGCTGACGGCACCCGGCATAGGCTCGGCCCCTTGCACTCTGGACAGCTCGATGAGTTCGCGCACCAATCGGCTCAGCCGGCTGCCCTCGCGCTGCATCCGCGCGGCGAAGCGGGCCACCGTCACCGGATCATCGGCGGCGTCCTGGACCGCTTCGGCGAGCAGGGTCAGCGCGCCGACCGGCGTCTTGAGCTCGTGCGAGACATTGGCGACGAAGTCGCGTCGGACGGCCTCCAACCTGCGCTGCTCGCTGACGTCCGACAGCAGCAGGGCGACCGATCCGACCCGCTGCTGGTACTCGTTGTCGGCCAGCGGCACTGCGGTGACCGCCAGCGCGATCGGTTCGCGACCGAGCCGCCGGATCGGCAGGTCGACCGAGCCGGTCACCGGGCGGGCGGTGTCCATCGCCCGACGGCATAACGCGACGAGCTGCGGAAAGGCGATGCGGTCGACGTCGAGCACCCCCATCGCCCGCGCGGCAGGGTTGACTAGGATCGCGCGCTCGTCGCGGTCGACGACAAGCACGCCGTGCTCGAGCGCCTCGACGACCAGGCCGGCCAGCGGCGGACCGGCCACCCGCACCGGGACTGCGTTACCGGAGGAAATTTCGCGATCGCGGGCGGGATCGCGGCCGCGCGCGATAGCTACGCCGACGGCGATGCCGACGAGGAGCGCGATAACTCCGGTCGCCGCGACGAGGACGGGCACCCGGCAATCCTACGGCGGGGTAGGCGGGCGCCCGGCCGTCGAACCGTCCGCCGCACTGTGGACACGCACCGTTCAGCGAAACGCCGCCAGGCGTTCGTCGGTTCAGAACTGCCCGGATGCACAGCCACTCGACCGTAGAGTGGGGACGAGCACTGGGAGGCAACAGGATGCGCGACATCTACCACGACGAACTCGACGACATCGGCACTCGGGTCGTCGAGATGACGAACCTCGTCGCAGTTGCGATGGAACGCGCCACCGGCGCCCTCCTCGATGCGAACCTCGTCGACGCCGAGCAGGTGATCTCCGACGACCCGAACGTCGACGCGCTGCGGCGCGAGCTGGAGGACCGCTGCTTCCAGATGATCGCCCGCCAGCAGCCGGTCGCCACCGATCTGCGCGTGCTCATCACCACGCTGCACCTGGTGGCTGATCTCGAGCGGATGGGTGACCTCGCCCTGCATGTTGCCAAGATCGCCCGGCTGCGCTACCCCGAGGTGGCGGTGCCGGCCGAGTCGCGCGACGTGATCGCGCAGATGGGGGCGGTGGCCGGCTCGCTCGTCACCAAGGTCGCCGACGTCGTCCAGGGGCGAGACATCGAACTCGCCCAGGCCATCGAAGCCGAGGACGATTCGATGGATGCCCTGCGGCGCAAGCTGTTCACGATCGTGCTGTCGCCGAACTGGTCACACGGCACCGAGGCCGCCATCGACATGACACTGCTGGGTCGTTACTACGAGCGTTACGCCGACCATGCGGTCGCGGTAGCCCGGCGCACGATCTTCATCGTGACAGGCGAGCTGCCGGACCCACTGCCGAGCGCACTCGGCACCCTCGGCTGAGCGTTACTTCCTGCCCTGGTTGGCGACGGCGGCGATGGCGGCCGCGGCCGCGGCTGGATCGAGGTAACGGCCCGGCCCGGTCGGCAGCAGCGTCCGCGCGTCGAGGTCGTAGTGCAGCGGGATACCGGTCGGGACATTGAGCGCCACGACCGCCTCATCGGAGAGACCATCGAGATGCTTGATCACTGCACGCAGCGAGTTGCCGTGCGCGACGAGCAGGACCGTCTTTGCGCTACGCAGGTCCGCGACGACGGTGTCGTACCAGTACGGAAGCAGGCGCTCGACGACGTCCTGGAGGCACTCGGTGCGTGGCACGGTGTCGAGCAGGTCGGCGTAACGCAGGTCGCCGACCTGGGTGAACTGGTCATCGTCGCCCAGCGGCGGTGGCGGCGTGTCGTAGGAGCGGCGCCAGAGCATGAACTGCTCGTCGCCGAACTCCGCGCGGATAGCAGCCTTGTCCTTTCCCTGCAGCGCCCCGTAGTGGCGTTCGTTGAGCCGCCAGGACCGCCGCACCGGGATCCAGTGCCGGTCGGCCGCGTCGAGCGCCAGCTCGGCGGTGCGGATCGCGCGACGCAGCAGCGAGGTGTGCACGACATCGGGCAGCAGGCCGGTCTCGACTAGCAGCGCTCCCCCGCGCCGCGCCTCCGCCTCACCGCCCGGGGTGAGGTCGACGTCGACCCAGCCGGTGAAGAGGTTCTTCTGATTCCACTCGCTCTCGCCGTGGCGGAGCAGGATGAGCGTCGGCACGTCGCCCATCTTGCCGCACTACGGCACGCGTCCATTCACGGTGCCCAGCACGAACTCCAGCTGGGCCGCTGCCGGGGATCCCGCGCCCGAGCTGCAGCAAGTTGCGCTGGCGGCAGACGCTCCGCAGCTCACTCGACGGGTCGCTGCGCGAACTCCTGGAACGCAGCGAGGTTCGCCAACGACTCGCCGCGCTTGACCCGCCACGCCCACTCACGACGGATAGACGAGCCGAATCCCATCTCCAGCAGGTGGTTGAAGGTGCCGTCGGCGTACTCGAGCACGCAGCCGAGTACCCGATCGAGTTCGGCGGCACCGACCGCTGCAAGCGGCAGACGGCCGGTCAGGTAGACGTCACCGGCGCTATCGATCGACCAGGAGACGGCGTACATCCGAACGTTGCGTCGCAGCAGGTAGGCGTAGACCTGCTCGCGGTTCTCGTCGGGCTTGCGCATGACGAATGCCTCGATCTCGAGCGCGTGCGCACCGATCGTCAGCCAGCAGGCGGTCTTGAGCCGGTTCTCGCCGGGTAGGGCGACGACGAAGGTCTCAGGAGCCACCCGCTGGTGCTCCAGCTGCTGTTCGCGCAGTGCCGACTCGATCGTCTCAGCGGTCGCGGTCACCGCACAGCCAGGTTTGTCCGGTCGGCCAGCTCGTCGATCGCCTGCCGGTACGCGACAAGCAGGCCGGCTGTCGTGCGTTCCCAGGAGAACTGCTCGGCGTGTGCGCGGGCTCCCGAGGCCAGCGCGGCGAGTTCGGCGGGCATTCGCAACAGGTCGCCTACCACCTTGGCCCACTGCTCGGGTTCGTGGCCGTCGACGAGCACACCGGACACGCCGTCGGCGACAGCAGTCGACAGGCCACCGACAGACGCAGCGACGACCGGTGTCCCGCACGCCTGCGACTCGAGGGCTACCAG
>JAYTRE010000018.1:0-14874 GCA_043746395.1 Pseudonocardiales bacterium | reverse complement strand
GGCGACGCCCGGCTTAGGAGTCCGGCGCTCTATCCCCTGAGCTACGAGGGCGGGGAAGCAGAAGCCACCAGGTTACCTGGGACGAAGCCGGGTCACCTGCTGTCAAGTGCGGTGGGCACTCGGCGCTGGGCGCGCTCTTGTTGGCCCACCCGGTTGGGGCTACGCTCCGCTGAAGTGATGCGCATCGTGAAATGAGTTGCATAATGCACAACAGGGAGCAGGCTCTCCTCCTCGCTCGCCTCTTGCGGGATGCGCGTTACGAGGTGCTGCCCACGGCATCGATCGAGGCCACGGTCTATGAGCACGTCTCGCCAGGACGCACCCTCACGGTGACCGCCTCGCCGACGAAGGGCCTTGAGGCGACCCTCGATCTGGCCATCCGACTCGCGAAGGCGGGATTCGATGCGGTGCCGCACCTGGCCGCGCGCATGATCAGCGGGAAGCAGGAACTGGCCGAGATCTCCGCCCGGCTGGTCGAGGGTGGGGTGACGACCGTCTTCGTCCCCGCCGGGGACGCGGCGCGACCGGCCGGGGACTACAGCGCTTCGCTGGATCTGCTCGAAGACCTGCGCGAGCTGGGCGACCCCTTCCCCAATGTCGGGATTACCGGCTATCCGGAGTCGCACCCCGCCATCATCGACGACCTCACCGTGCAAGCCATGTGGGACAAGCGCCGCTACGCCACCCACGTGGTCAGCAACCTGACCTTCGATCCTCGACTGCTGAGCTCATGGATCCGGCGCCTACGTGCCCGCGGGGTGACGATGCCCCTGCTCATCGGACTGCCGGGGCCGGTGGAACGCACCAAGCTGCTGGCCATGGCCACCAAGATCGGCGTCGGCGAATCCACCAGGTTCCTGGCCAAGCACAAGGGCACCTTCGCCAGGATCGCGACGCCAGGCGGCTACGACCCCGAACGCTTCCTGGACAAGTGCGCACCAGTTGCGGCAGAGCCCGGCGCGCTGGTTGACGGACTGCACATCTTCACCTTTAACCAGGTCGTCGAAACCGAACGGTGGCGGAGCGAGCTGATAGCGCAACTCGCGGGCGAGACCTGATCCGGTCGACTCCGGGTAGGGCGCAAACGAGCCATCGCGCCCGCGGCCGCTCAGTGCTGTTCAGGGAGCAGCGCCCGAAGCGCGCGCTCAAGGCCGGCGTAGCCGGTCTCGATGACGGTCAGCGGCAGGCCCAGCTGCCCGGCGGCCTTGGTGGCCTGCCGACGCAGCTCGTCGTCCGGAGCCTGGGCGAGCCAGACCACCCGGGTGTAGTTGGCGAAGTAGTCCTCGCGCAGCTCGGGGTGCCGGTGCAGTCCGAGCTCCCGAAGCACCGTTCTGGCGAAGGACCGGACCAGAAAGTCGGTGAGCAGATAGGTGCCGGGCTGCGCCTCGAAGAACTCCCGGATCCGGTCGGCGCCGGCGTAGAGGTCGTAGCAGTGCAGGCCCTCGAGCCGGCGCAGCCCCAGCCGTTCGGCTACCTCATCGAGGGCACTGTAGGTGCCGCAGTCGGCATATCCGATGGCGACGGACGCGTATGCGGGCCTGAGCCGCAGTGCCAGCGACTCGACCTGAGCCGCGATGAGGTGCGGCTGGTTGTGCAACAGCGGCGGCAACGGGTGCACGTCCACCGGCCAGCCCAACCTCCGCACCACAATGGCGCACGGCTCCGCGATCGCCCCGCAGGCGATCAGCGCGATTCGCTCAGCTGGGGAAGGAGAGCTGGTCGACGAACGCGTCGTTGAAATCTGCCCGGTCGGAGAGTTCGACGTAGCGCACCTCCTCAAGCAAGGTCGTCGCACCGGCTCGCTCACGAATGCTGAGCAGCACCATCTTCGCGCCCTCGCCGGCCACGTTGCCGGCGGAGACAATGCGCAGCACGGGCATCTTCGGGACCAACCCGATCCGCACCGCCGATGCCGCTGAGAGGTAGCTGCCAAACGATCCTGCCAGGAGCACCTGCTGCACGTCATTGGGCTTTAGGTCGAGCTCCTCCAGAAGCAAGGACCAACCCGTGGCGATGGCAGCCTTGGCGAACTGTAGTTCGCGGACGTCGCGCTGCGAGAGATAGACCGTCTCAGCAACCTCGCTCACTCCAGCCGGGCGGTAGAGCACGAAGACGCGTTCCTCGCCGATCTTGCCCAACCGGTCGAAGAGCATTGGCGCGACCTGCTTGGCCACGTCGTCCGGCACGAACCGGCCCGAGGCATCGAGCAGTCCGACCTTGACGAGCTCGGCCACCGCGTCCACCAGCCCCGACCCGCACAAGCCTGCCGGGGCCACGTCACCGATCACCTGCAGCGTGACGTCGTCGCCGAGCTTGACCACCTCGATGGCGCCCTCGGCGGCGCGCATGCCACAGCGGATTGCACCGCCCTCGAAGGCGGGGCCGGCCGGCGCCGCCGTGGCCAGGATCCGGGCGCCGTCACTGAGCACGATCTCGCAGTTGGTGCCGACGTCGATGAACAGCCGGACCCGCTTGTCCCGGTCCATCCCGGAGGCAAGCATGCCGGCGATGATGTCGCCGCCGACGTAGGCCCCGAGTGCGGGAAACAGGAACGCGCGGGCCCGGGGATGAAGGGACAGCCCGAGATCGCTGGCGAGCACGACCGGCGGCACCGCGCTCGACATGACGAACGGTGCCACTCCGAGCGGCTCGGGATCGATGCCGAGGACCAGCGCGGTCATCGTCGCGTTCCCGGCGATGGCAACCTCATAGACCTCGGTCGGTTCGATCCCTGCCTCGGTACACACCTCGCGGCCCAGTTCGTCCAGCGTCTGCTGGGCGAGTAGGCGCAGCCGTCCGAGGACGTTCGAGTCCATCATCGTCGCGCTGATCCTGGTGATGACGTCGCCGCCGAATGGCTGCTGCTTGTTGAGCATCGAGTGCACCGCGACCGGGACGCCGGTGCCCAGATCGAGCAGCGTGGCGACCACTGTGGTGGTCCCCAGGTCGAAGGCGATCGCAAAGCGGCGCGCGGTAGTGTCGCCTGGCTCCACGTCGATGAGCGTCTCGTCGACAATGACGGCCGTCACCTTGAAGTCGGCGCCGCGCAGCACGGACGGCAGCCGCTGCAACGCGTACAGATCGGGCGCGAACTCGAGGTCGTCGACGGCGGCGGCCAACCGGGCGAGATCGGTGCGCTGGTCGGACAACGTGGGCTCCGGCAGCTCGACGTAGCGTTTCTGCACCGCCGGGCGCAGGATGACCTGGCGACCGACCCCGACGGTCGCCGCCTTGGGTCGGGTGAGCAGCGGCGGCACCTCGATGCGGAGGTCGTCGGTCGCCTGCGACAGGCACGCGAGCCGCCACCCCTGCTTGAGCTGCTCCGGGGTGAAGCAGCGGGCGTCGAGCCGCGAGATGGGCACGTGTCCGGTCAGGATCTGGACCTTGCACTTCTTGCAGGTGCCGTGCCCGCCGCATGTCGAGTCGATCGCGATGCCGTTCCAGCTTGCGGCGTCGAAGACCGTCACGCCTGGTGGCACTCGCACCGCGCGTCCCGACGGAGAGAACTCCAGCTGGACGCGCCCGGTGCCGTCGAGTGCCTCGCTCATCCCGCCCCGGAACGCTGCTTGGCCCGGTGCGCGGCGATCCACGAGCCGCCCCACTCGTCGTGGCCGAGCAGTAGGTCCGCCGCCTTGACAGCCTCGACGATCTGCGGAGTGCGAGTGTCCATGATCGCGCAGGTCAGCCCGGCCGTCATGGCCATGGGCAGGAAGGCGGCGCCCAACGCATGCCGTCCGGGCATCCCGAAGGAGACGTTCGATGCCCCGCAGGCCATGTTCAGGCCGAACTCGTCACGGATCCGGCGCATCGTTTCCAGCGCGGTCTCGACGACGCTCTGGTCGGCGCCAATCGGCATCGCGAGGGGATCGATGACGATGTCCTCGATGGCGATGCCGTACTCCTTCGTCGCGACCTCGACGATCTTGCGAGTCAACACCAGCCGCTTGTCGGCCTCCATGGGGATCTCGTCTGCGTCGTTGGGCAGCGCGATCACCGCGGCGTCGTACTTCTTGACCAGCGGCAGCACCGCCGCCATCCGGTCGTCCTCTGCGGTGATCGAGTTGACCAGGGCACGACCTTGGTATGCCGCGAGCCCTGCCTCCAGCGCGTCGACCACCGATGAGTCGATGCAGATCGGCTTGTCGCACAGGGACTGGACGAGCCGGATCGCGGTGGCGAGCAGCTCCGGCTCGTCGGTCAGTGGCACGCCCATGTTCACGTCGAGAACGTCTGCACCGCCGGCCACCTGTGCTAGGACATCGCGCTCGATGGCCGAGAAGTCGCCCGCCCGCAACTGCTCCTGGAAGATCTTGCGACCGGTCGGGTTGATCCGCTCGCCGATAAGGCAAAAGGGGCGGCGGTGACCGATGACCACCTCGCGGGTGGCCGATCGCAGCGTGGTCTCGCGGAGCTGGCTCACACGCTCACCAGCGATCGACGCTGCTCGAGAAGGTCTTTGGCCTTCTTCACTGTCGCGGACGCATCCGCGGCGTACCCGTCGGCACCCACGGCGTTGGCATACTCAAGGGTCACCGGCGCACCGCCGACCATGACGATCACCGAGTCGCGAAGTCCGGCCTTCTGCAGCGCGTTGATGTTCGCCTTGAACATGGGCATGGTGGTGGTGAGGAACGCCGAGAAGCCGACGATGTCCGGCTTGTGTTCCTGGATGGCTTCGATGAATTTTTCCGGCGAGACCTGCACCCCGAGATCGATCACCTCGAAGCCGGCGCCTTCGAGCATGATGTTGACGAGGTTCTTGCCGATGTCGTGGACATCGCCCTTGACCGTGCCCATCAGGAACTTGCCGATCGTCTGCACGCCAGTCTCGGCTAGCAGCGGACGCAGCACCGCCATGGCGCCGGCCATCGCCCGGCCCGCGATAAGCATCTCCGGAACGAAGAAGTCGCCCCGCTCGAAGCGGGCACCGACCTCTTCCAGCGCGGGGATCAGCGCGTCATAAAGAAGGATCTGCGGCTCCATCTCCAGCTCGAGCGCAGTGCGGGTCAGTGCGAGTACCTCCGGCGCGTTTCCCACCAGCGTCTCGTCGAAGAGGTGTTGCAAGATCTCCTCAGGTGTCACGCGGCACCCTCCTTGAGTATTCGGCGGGAGAGCAGGCGGGTCAGCGATTCGGCCTGCTCGATCAACAGTCGACCGACCTGGTCGATCTGGGCGGTGAGGCGCGCTCCGGGCCCGGAGACGCCGAGAGCGGCAATGACGTCGCCGTTCGGGCCATGCACCGGGGCGGCCACCGCGGTGAGCCCGACTTCGAGCTCGTCGATTGCCTGGGCGTAGCCGCGCGCCCGGACTTCGACCAACTCGGCACGCAATCGCGCAGCGGAGCCAGCCGACCTCTTCGTCGGCTGTGCAAGGTCGCCTTCCGGGAGCCGGAGCACGTCAAAGGCATAGAGCACCTTGCCGAGCGCGGAACAGTGTGCGGGCACATCGACGCCCACCCAGTTGCGGGAGCCCAGCACGAACTGGGTGTCGATCTGGGCGACCTGGGCCACGGTGTCACCGCTCGCGACGCCGAGGTTGACCGTCTCGCCGGTGCGCGCGGAAAGGTGCTCCAGCACGGGCCGGGCGAGCCGGACCACCTCGGTCCACGGGTCGTGCCGGGCAGCGTAGAGCGAGAACAGCGGGCCGGGCAGGAAGGCGCCGGACTCGTCGCGCTCCACCAGTTCGGCACGCTCCAAGGCGGCGAGCAGGCGCGAGGTGGTGGACCGCGACAGGCCGATCTCCTCGGACAGCCTGGTGAAACTGATCGGGGCATCGGTCTGGACCACGAGCCCGACGAGCGCTGCGGCTCGAGCCACAGCTTGGGTCCCGTTGGTTGGCATGCCGTCCCGCCTCCAGATGTTTCACATTATGGGAGTTGACTCCCATAATGTGACGCTAGAATACGCCCACACTCGCGTCAAGGAGATCTCGATGTTCCGCAACACGATGCCTCGCTACGAGGTGCTCTCAGCCGATGCGATGGCCACGCTGGACCGTGGCTGGCGCCGGCTGGTCAGTGAGATCGGCGTCGAGTTCATGAGTGAGCGTGCGCTCGAGCTGTTCCGCAAGGCCGGCCAGCGAGTCGAGGACAAGACGGTCTTCTGCGACCCGGACTTTCTCCTCGAGCAGGTCGCCAAGGCCCCGCGTGAGTTCGACGTGGCCGCCCGGAACCCGGCTAACACCGTCCATATCGGCGGGGATTCGATGGCCTTCGGCGCCGTCTACGGGCCCCCATTCGTTCGCGCCGGCGACGTGCGCCGCGACGCAACCATGGAAGACTTCCGTTGCTTTACGCGGCTCTCCCAGGCCTTTTCCGTGCTGGACTCGGCTGGCGGGGTCATCTGCGAGCCGTACGACACCCCGCTGGACTCGCGCCACCTGGACATGACCTACGCCCTGCAGACGCTCACCGACAAGATCTACATGGGCAACGTCGTGTCGGGGCCGAACGCCAGGGACACCATCGAGATGAGCTCGATCCTGTTTGGGGGCCGCGACGTTATCGAGGCGGCGCCGGTGACCATCTCGCTGATCAACTGCAACTCCCCCTTGCGGTGGGACGACCGGATGCTCGACGCGCAGTTCGAGTACAGCGCGGCCAACCAGGCGGTCGTGCTGACCCCGTTCATCCTCATGGGGGCCATGTCGCCGGTCGCGATCCCGGCGGCGCTCGTCCAGCAGATCGCCGAGGCGCTGACCGGGATCGCCCTGTCGCAGCTGATCCGACCAGGCTGTCCGGTCATCTTCGGTTCGTTCCTATCCAACATCGATATGCAGTCGGGGTCGCCCACCTTCGGCACCCCCGAGTCGGCCATCGGGCTGCTGTGCACGGGCCAGATCGCTCGCCACTTCGGCCTGCCGTTCCGCTCCGGCGGCGCGCTGACCTCGTCACCGGTCCCCGACGCCCAGGGTGGCTACGAGGCGTTGATGACGATGCTGCCGACCTTCCTCGCCGGCGCCAACTGGGTGATGCACTCGGCGGGCTGGCTCGAGGGGGGGCTGGTGGCCGGCTACGAGAAGTTCATCGTCGACATCGAGCTGCTGCAGATGATGCAGGCCGAGTTCACGCCACTTGAGATCGACGAGGATTCGCTAGCCTTCGACGCTCACCTGGAGGTAGGTCACGGCGGGCACTTCCTCGGGGCGGCGCACACGCTGGAACGGTTTCGCACCTGCTTCTACCGGCCGTTGCTCTCGACGTCGGACAACCACGAGCGGTGGCTGCGGGGCGGCGGACTAGACGCGGCCGCCAGGGCCACCAAGATCTACCAGGACCGGCTCGCGGAGTATCAGGCGCCGCCGATCGATGACGCCATCGATGCCGAGCTGCAGGAGTTCGTCACCCGGCGTAGGGCCGAGCTCGGCGACTGAGCCGTGCTGCCGGTTGCCGCTCGGGCGGGCACTCGGTCAGGATCGCCTCGCTCAGCGGAAGACGACAGTCCGCTGACCGTTGAGCAGGACTCGCGTCTCGGCGTGCCAGCGCACGGCCCGAGATAGGACCTGGCTCTCTACGTCGGCCCCGGCGAGGATCAGGTCGGCGTTGGTCGCCCGGTGATCGACGCGGGCGACGTCCTGCTCGATGATGGGGCCCTCGTCGAGATCGGGCGTCACATAGTGTGCCGTGGCACCGACCAGCTTCACGCCGCGCTCGAAGGCCTGGTGGTAGGGCTTGGCGCCTTTGAAGCTCGGCAGGAACGAGTGATGGATGTTGATGGCTCGTCCCGCGAGCGCCCTCGTCGTGGCGTCGGAGAGGACCTGCATGTAGCGGGCCAGCACGACGAGGTGGATACCCAGCGAGTCGACCAGGGACAGCAGCTGGGCCTCGGCGGCGGCCTTGGTCTCGGGAGTCACCGGGATGTGGTGGAAGGGGATGCCGTAGGCCGCGGCAAGCGGCGTGAGGTCGGCGTGGTTAGACACGATCGCGGGGACGTCGATCTGCAGCGAACCGGTGCTGCGCCGGTAGAGCAGGTCGTTGAGGCAGTGCCCGAACCGCGACACCATGATCAGGGTGCGATAGGGCGCGGCGGCCTCCCACAGCTGCCAGGTCATCGCGAGGCGCTCGGCCACCGGAGCGAACCCGGCACGCAGGACCTCGAGCGTGACAGCCGGGTCGGTCGTCTCGAACAGCACCCGCATGAAAAACCGTGACTCGAGCCGGTCGTCATACTGTTGGCTCTCCACGATGTTGCCGGACCTGGTGCCCAGGAAGCCCGACACCGCATGGACCAGCCCGGGACGATCGGGGCACACGATGGTCAGCACATACTCCGACCGTCGATCGGGGGCGGCGGGACTCATGCCCTCTCCTTCCATGCGTGTTGCGCCAACAGAAACTGAAGTCTGCTCTAAGCAACACTGACTACGATAGGGTTGCGTTGTGAGCAACACGGGCTCGTCACCCTCGACCGTGCAGTCAGTCGACCGGGCGGTGAGCATCCTCGAGATCCTCGCGCGCACCGGGGAGGCGGGGGTGACCGCGCTCTCGGTCGAGATCGGCGTCCACAAGAGCACCGCCTTCCGACTGGTGGCCGCCCTGGAGTTGCGGGGGCTCGTCGAGCAGACCGAGGACCGGGGCAAGTATCGGCTCGGAGTGGGACTGCTGCGCCTCGCGGCCGCGACCACCGCCCGGCTCGATGTCGTCCAGGAGTCCCGCTCCGTGTCGCGCAGGCTCGCGCTCGGCACCGGCGAGACCGTCAACGTCGCGGTGCTGTCCGATCACGCTGCTCTTTACCTCGACCAGGTCGCCGGGACCTCGGCGCTGCAGCCCCACAGCTGGGTCGGGCAGCACAACCCCCTGCACGCGACCTCAAACGGCAAGGTCCTGCTGAGCGAGATGACAGCCGATGAGCTCGACAAGGTGCTGGCGCCGTTGGTGGCCTTTACCGACGCCACCATCACCACCAAACCTCGACTGCTGCGCGAACTAGAGCAGGTCCGAGAACGCGGGTATGCGGTGGCCGTCGACGAGTTCGAGCTGGGACTGTCGGCGGTTGCGGCTCCCATCCGGGACGTGCATGGCGACGTCGTCGCATCGATGAGCGTTTCCGGTCCGAGCTTTCGACTGACGCCGCAACGGGTACAGGCCGTGCTGCCCCAACTGCTCTCGGCGACGGCTGAAGTGACGCAGCGGCTGGGGGGGTTCCCGCCGGGCGAGTGAGATCGTCGGCTTGACAGCGTCCGCACGCCGGAGCCATGCTGGTCTGTCTCGAATTACGCATAGCGTTTAGTAATACGCAACAATTCCACCCTCATGGGCGGCGGAGGGAGACTTCGATGGCGGCCGTTCCGCCCACAGCTCAGGTCGTGGTCGTCGGCGCCGGAATCGTCGGCAACAGTCTGTGCTGGCATCTGGCGAATCTCGGCTGGACGGACATCGTCCAGCTCGATAAGGGACCGCTGCCTAACCCGGGAGGCTCGACCGGGCACGCCAGCAACTTTATCTTCACGGTCGACCACTCGCGCGAGAACGCGGACATCACCGCGGATTCGGTGCGTCAGTACCAGGAGCTGGGCGTCTTCACCCGCTCCGGCGGCATCGAGGTGGCCCGCACCGAGGAACGCATGGAGGAGTTGCGGCGCCGGATGTCGTCGTCGCGGGCCTGGGGCATCGAGTCGAGGATCCTCAGTCCGGCCGAGGTGGCTGAGCTGGTGCCCTTCTTGGATCCCAGCGTCATCGTCGGGGGTTTCTACACTCCTGAGGTCGGAGTCGTGGACTCGCTCCGCGCCGGGACGATCATGCGTGAGCGGGCCCAGGATAAGGGCGCCCTCACCGTCGTTCCGAACACCGAGGTCACCGGGATGATCGTTCACAACGGTGCGATCGAGGGCGTCCGGACCGCCCAGGGTGACATCAGGGCCGGCACCGTCGTCATCGCGTGCGGCGTGTGGAGCCCGCAGGTCGCCAGGATGGCCGGCGCCCGGATCCCGCTGACCCCGGCGGTCCATCAGATGATCTCCGTCGGCCCGATCGCAGTGCTCGCGGAGCAGCCCGGCGAGATCTCCTTCCCCATTGTGCGGGACATGGACACCTTCTGCTACGAGCGCCAGCACGGCAGCGACATGGAGGTCGGCTCGTACGCCCATCGCGCGATCTTGTGCGAGCCGGAGGACATTCCCACGATCGAGCAGGCCAAGCTCTCCCCGACTGAGCTGCCGTTCACCGTGGAGGACTTCGACCCTCAGCTCGAGCAGGCGCTCGAGCTGATGCCCGAGATCCTCGGCGACACGAAGGCCGAGATCCGCTACGCCATCAACGGCCTGTTGTCTCTGACCGTCGACGGATTCCCCATCCTCGGCGAGACCCCGGAGGTAAAGGGCCTCTGGTCATGCGCCGCGGTGTGGATCAAGGAGGGGCCGGGCACCGGTCGCGCCGTCGCGGAACTGATGACCCGTGGGTGGTCAGACATCGACATCAGCCACTCGGATATCGCGCGCTTCTACGGTCACCATCGCACCCGCGAGCAGGTCAGGGCGCGCACGAGCGAGTCGTTCATCAAGACTTACGGAATCGTGCACCCGTCGGAGCAGTATCTGTCGGCGCGTGAGCTGCGGCTGTCGCCGATGAACACCGCTGAGAAGGAGCTCGGCGCAGTCTTCTTCGAGATCGCCGGCTGGGAGCGCCCGCATTGGTACGCCAGCAACGAGAAGCTGCTCGGCGATTACGGCGACGCGGTGATGCCGCGGGAGCACGAGTGGGACAGTCGCTGGTGGTCGACGATCATCAACGCCGAGCACCTGGCGATGCGGGAGCGGGCCGCCATGGTCGACCTCACCGCGTTCTCGATCTTCGACGTCGCCGGCCCGAAGGCCATGGAGGCCGTCCAGCGAATCATCGTCGCCCAGGCCGACGTTCCGGTTGGGCGGGTCATCTACACCCCGGCCCTGGACGACCACGGCGGCTTGCGCGCCGACCTGACGGTGATGCGCCTGACGAACGACCGCTACCGCGTCGTCACCGGCGGTGCGCACGGGATGGCCGACAAGAAGTGGTTCGCCGACCACCTGCCCGCCGATGGGCGCGCGCAGCTGACCGACCTGACCTCAGCTTTCACGACGATCGGGCTCTGGGGTCCGCGCGCCATCGACGTCCTGGGCTCGTTGACCGAGGACGACATCAGCAAGCAGGGGCTGAGGTTCGGTACCTGCCGCGAGATCGACGTCGGCAACCTCTCCGTACTCGCCTCCCGGATCTCCTACGTCGGTGAGTTCGGTTGGGAGCTCTATGTCCCCACCGAATACGGCGCGGCGCTGTGGCAGCGCCTGTATGAGGCCGGCCAGCCGCACGGTCTCGTCCCCGCGGGCATCGGTGTCTACGGCACGACCGGCCGGATTGAGAAGGGCTACCGCGCCTACGGCGCCGAGCTCGACAGCGAGCGGACCCTGTTCGACGTTGGCATGGAGCGCAAGAAGCTCAAGGATGCCGACTTCATCGGCCGCGCCGCATACGAGGAGCAGGCGAAGGCCGTCCCGCAGACGGTGCTGTGCTCCCTCACCGTCGATGACCACACGAGCCGAAGCGGCGTGAAGCGCTACATGCTCGGGGGTGAGCCGGTCCTCGCGTCCGACGGGAGCCTGCTCACCGACGGACACGGTCGCCATCCCTACGTGACGAGCGCGGGGTCCGCACCCTCGCTCGGTGCGCACGTGCTGATGGCTTTCCTCCCGCCGGAGCAGGCGCAGCTCGGCACGCGACTCGCGGTGAGCTATATGGAGGAACTCTTCCCGGTCACCGTTGCCGCCACTGATGCGACCCCCCTGTTCGACCCCGAAAACGCCCGGATCCGAGGGTAGCTTTATGGCCAATGTGCTGGTCTGCATCAAACGGGTGCCGGACTCGTCGAGTGAGCTTGTGCTGACCGACGACGGCCAGTCGGTGGACGCACGTCATGTCGGGTACACCGTGAGCCCGCACGAGGAGTGCGCCGTCGAGCTCGCCGTCCAGATCGCCGCCGCTACCGGCGGGTCCGCCACAGTCCTGACCCTCGGTCCGGCCGAGGCGCTCGAGCAGCTGCGCGACGCGATCGCAGTGGGATGCTCCGCGGCGGTGCTCATCGAAGCGGATGCCGACCGTTACGGCGCCTCCGACGTGGCCGATGCGATCGCCGACCTGGTGCAGTCTCACGAGGCGCAGGGCAAGCCCTACGACTTGGTGCTGTTGGGCAACGACGCCGCCGACACGGGCGACTTCCAGGTCGGCGTCCGACTCGGCTACGCACTGGACCGGCCGGTCGTGACCGGCATGTCGACCGTGGAGCTAAGCGCTGACACGTTCGTCGCTCGCGGGGATGGCCTGGACGGGACTCGGGTTTTCGAGGTTGCTGCGCCAGCGGTGGTGACGATCATGGAAGGCGGCGTCACGCCCCGGTATCCGTCCATCCCCGGCCGAATGCGAGCCAAGCGCACTGCGGTCGAGACGGTGACCCCGATTCGGAAACCCACTGGTTCCGGTCGCGTTCGGCTGAAACTGCCGCCAGTGCAACCAAGTTCGGTGCAGATCCTCGGGGAGGGCCCGACCGCTGCCCCAGCCGTGGTGGATCTACTCATGGAGTTGGGAGTGCTCTCCAGGTGATCGCCGTGCTCGTGGAGACCGACTCGACCGGAGCCAGCCTCGTCACGCTGGAGGCGCTCACCTTCGCTCGGTCCCTGGCCGAGCGGTCCGGCCTCGGTCCGGTTCACGCTCTCGTGGTGGGGCCGGTGGACGAACCGCTGCTGGCTCAGCTGGCTGATCAGGGGGTGGCGCTCGTCCACCAGGCACTGGACGAGCGGCTCACCGCCTACGCGGCGGCCGCGTGGGCCGCCGCGCTGGCGCAGGTGGTGCTGGAGGTTGCCGCGGCGGCCGTGCTCGCTGCGGGAACCCCTCTTGGCAACGAGGTCCTCGCGCACCTGGCCACTCGGCTGGACGTCGCGATGGCCGCGAATGTCCTTGCGGTGGAGGAGGTCCGCCCGCTAATGGTGACTCGGCAGGTGGTTGGTGGGGCCGCGCTGGAGGAGATGCGCCTCGAGGACGGGGTCGCCGTGTTCACGCTGGCTGGCCATGCCTGCGATCCCGAGTCGGTCGCGGAGCCGACGACGCCACGCGTGTCGCCGTTTTCGCCCACTCTGGTCGCGAGCGATTTTCGGGCCCAGGTGGCGCGAACCGAGCACGGTGTCGCGGACAGTTCGGGGGCGTTGACCAAGGCCCGCGTCGTGGTCGGCGCAGGGCGGGGTGCGGGCGGTCCGGGCGGCTTCGCGGACCTGCTCGAACTGACCGAACTGCTCGGCGGGGCGCTGGGCGTCTCGCGCGTGGTGACCAGCCTCGGCTGGCGCCCCCACCATGAGCAGGTTGGCCAGACCGGCAGCCAGATCGCACCGGAGCTCTACATTGCCTGCGGCATCAGTGGCGCGATCCAGCACTGGGCGGGCTGCCAGAACTCGAAGACGGTCCTGGCGATCAACACCGATGCGGATGCGCCGATGGTGACCCGGGCGCACTACGCGGTCATCGGCGACCTGCACGAGATCGTCCCGGCGATCAATGCGGAGATCCGGCGTCGACAGACCGCGAGCTGAGCAACTGTGACTTCCACACCGTATGACTTCGCAATCGTGGGCGGCGGTTCGGCCGGTTGCGCACTCGCCAACCGCTTGTCGGCTGATCCGGCGAACAGAGTCTTGGTTGTGGAAGCCGGCCGCAACGATTCGCGTTGGGACGTTCTGATCCATATGCCGGCTGCGCTGCCGTATCCGATCGGCAGCAGGTTCTACGACTGGAAGTACGAGTCAGAGCCTGAGCCGTTCATGAACGATCGGCGTATCTATCACGCCCGCGGCAAGGTTCTCGGCGGATCGTCGTCCATCAACGGCATGATCTTCCAACGCGGCCACCCGATGGACTACGAGCGCTGGGCCGCCGACAAGGGCATGCAGTCGTGGGACTATGGGCACTGTCTGCCGTATTTCAAAAGGATGGAGAACTGTCTCGCAGCTGACCGCGACGATGAGTTCCGCGGTCACAGCGGACCCCTCGAACTCGAGCGCGGACCGGCTACGAACCCCCTCTTTGAGGCCTTCTTCCAGGCTGCCGAGCAAGCCGGCTATCCGCGGACAAGTGATGTCAACGGCTACCGGCAAGAGGGTTTTGCCAAGTTCGACAGGAACATCCGCCGTGGCCGGCGGCTGTCCGCGGCGCGCGCGTACCTGCATCCAGTGCTGAATCGGCCGAACCTCGACCTGCGGACTCGCACGTTCGTGACCAGGGTGCTGTTTGAGGGACAGCGGGCGATCGGCGTGGAGTTCCGACACGGCCGTGGGCCGGTCGAGCAGGTCCGGGCGAAGACCGTCGTGCTGTGTGGCGGTGCATTCAACACGCCACAGTTGCTCCAACTGTCCGGAATTGGGAACGCAGCTGAACTAGGGGCGCTTGGCATCGACGTGGTATTCGACCTGCCCGGCGTTGGCGAGAATCTGCAAGATCACCTAGAGGTCTACATCCAGCACGCCTGCACGCAACCGGTGAGCATGCAGCGCTACCTCAAGCACCGCTACAAGCCGTGGATCGGCGCCGAATGGTTGTTCCTCCGCAAGGGACCAGGCGCCACCAACCATTTCGAGGGCGGTGGCTTCGTCCGGAGCAACGACGACGTCGCCTACCCGAACCTGATGTTTCACTTCCTTCCGATCGCCGTTCGCTATGACGGCTCGGCGCCCGAGGGTGGCGAGGGCTATCAGGTGCACATCGGACCGATGTACTCCGACGCGCGGGGCTCGGTCAAGATCATCAGCTCCGACCCCAGCCGGCATCCGGCACTGAGGTTCAACTATCTGTCCACCGAACAGGACCGCCGCGAGTGGGTGGAGGCGATTCGCGTGGCTCGGCACATTCTCGATCAACCCGCT
>JAYTRE010000017.1:0-9502 GCA_043746395.1 Pseudonocardiales bacterium | reverse complement strand
GCGGTGGAGGCCGGGCTCGTCATCTCGGAGAGTCCTCCGGGGGCCGCCCCGCACCGGCGCCGCTTCCTCACCCGCAACAGGCTCATTGCGGCCCTGTCGACCGGCACAGTCGTGGTCGAGGCCGCGCGGCGCTCAGGTGCGGCGAACACCGCCGGGCACTGCATCGCCCTGGGACGCCCGCTAATGGCGGTGCCCGGCCCGGTCACCTCCCCGATGTCGGCAGGCTGCCACGAGTTGCTCCGGCGCGACGCGGATCCTGCCCTGCTGGTCACCTGTGTGGACGACGTCATGGCGGTCGTCGGCTCCATTGGCGAGATCAGCGAGGCCAGCGAAACCGGCCAGCCCGGCGGTGTCGGCAACGCAGGTGGGGCGGGCGCGGGCGGCACGCCAGCGCACCGTGATGTCCGGGGCGAGCTGGACCGCTTGGACCCGCTTGCCCGGCGCGTCTTCGACGGACTCCCGGCGTCGCGGCCCGCCCGCCCGGACCAGATTGCGCAACGCTGCGGTGTTACCGCGCTCGAGGTCATCCGTGCGCTCCCGGTGCTCGATCTGGCCGGCCTGATCGAGTCATCGGAGTCCGGCTACCGGATTGCCGGGCGCCTGCGGGCCCCGCGTGGCGCCTTGACCCGAGCAGCCGCGGCGCGCACCGTCAGCCCGTGAGCGCGCAGCGACAGCCGAGCGGACGGGTCGACCTCGTCGCACTGCGTGCCGAGCTGCCGCCTCCCCTCGCGCAGGCGGTGGAGGACTACGAGCGTTACCTGCGACTCGAGTGCAACCGGTCGGTCCACACGGTGCGCGCCTACCTGGGCGATGTCGTGGGGCTGCTGGAGCACCTGCGCCTACTCAACGGTCATCGAGTTGCCGACCTGGAGCTGGCGACCCTGCGCAGCTGGTTGGCGATCCAGCGTTCGCGCGGGATGGCGCGAAGCACCGTTGCCCGGCGCGCCGCGTCGCTGCGCACCTTCACCGCGTGGGCGTACCGCAGTGGCCTCACTGCGACCGATCCCGGTCAGCTGTTGGCCAGCCCACGCCCGCACCGGACGCTACCGGCGGTCCTGCACGCCGACGAGGCCGCCGCCGTCATGGACGCCGACGCCGCCGAGCTCGGCGCCCTCGCCCGCCGTGACCGCCTGATCGTGGAGCTGCTCTATGCGACCGGGATCCGGGTCTCCGAACTCGTCGGGCTCGACCTGCCCGACATCGATCGCGGGCGCCGGGTGTTGCGGGTACTCGGCAAGGGCGCCAAAGAGCGCACCGTCCCCTACGGCCTGGCCGCCGAGCGGGCACTGGCGTCCTGGTTGTCCGCCGGACGAGCGGAGCTGGCGCGCGAGGGCAGCGGCGCTGCGTTGCTGCTCGGCGCGCGGGGCGGGCGCATCGATCAGCGCGCCGTCCGTTCGATCGTGTACCGGCGCGTCGCTGCGGTGCCCGGCGCCCCCGTTCTGGGACCGCACGGGCTCCGGCACTCGGCGGCGACCCATCTGCTCGACGGGGGCGCCGATCTGCGCTCGGTGCAGGAGCTGCTGGGTCATGCCAGCCTCGCGACGACGCAGCTCTACACCCACGTTTCGGTCGAACGCCTGCGCCAGACCTATGCGCAGGCCCATCCGCGAGCCTGAGTCGCACGCCGGGCGGCCCTGCTCAGCTAGCGGGCTCAGCTGCCGGGCTCAGCTACCGGGCTCAGCTACCGGTCCATGGCAGCAAACGCACCGGCGCGAGCGGATGGAGCAGATCGAGAGGATCGAGATAGACCCCGGCGCGACTCGCGCCCCAATGCAGGCACCGGCCGGCCGCGCAATCGCCGTGCCGGCCCTGCACCCGGCCGATCTGCTGCCCGGCCGCGACGGGAGCACCCACTCCGACACTGGTCAACACCGGCTCGTACTCGGTGCGAACCCCGTCAGCATGGGCAACCACCACGACACCGCGGCCAGCGACAAGCGCGGCGAAACGAACCGTTCCGCCCCCGGCGGCCAGGACCGGCTCGCCCACCTGCGTCGCGACGTCCACGCCACGGTGCCCGGCAGAATACGGCCCAGGCGGCGGCAGGAACGCCCGGACGACGACCAGCCGCCCGCGGATCGGAGCGCGGTAGGCCACGCCCGCAGCGGGCCGGATTGCCGTCGGACGGACCGAGCCCGCGCCTGCCGACGCGGTGCCTGCCGACGCGGTGGCCGACGTCATGCCGGAAAACCCCGCGCCGGAAAACCCCGCGCCGTCGGCCAGCAGCAGCATGAGCCCGAGTAGCACGGCGCGAGACATACCCGCCAGCCTGCCCCGCAACTCGGGTTTCTGGCCCACCCCGCGGTCCCGCTGTGGACGAACGCCTCTCGCCGTCCACAGCCGCCCGCCCCGCGCGGCCGCCTGTCGGATCAGCTGCCGAGCACCTGCCGGGCGACCACGTCAGCGATGGTGTCCGGAGCCTCGTCGGGCAGCCAGTGCGAGGCGCCCTTGAGCGGGACGAACGTGTACGGGGCGCTCACGAACTCGCCGCTGCGCGCGGCCGCGACCGGCCCGAACGCGACGTCCGCGCTGCCCCACACGTAGGACGTCGGCACGGTCACCGGGCCGAGGCCGTCGGCGTCATGCGGCGACATGGCGCGGTACCAGTTCAGCGCGAGGGTCAGCACGCCCGGCTGCTGAAAGAAGGCGACGTCCTGCTCCACCCGTTCCGGGCTGGGCATGCCGCCATAGATCGCTCGCAGGCGGGCCGCCCCGTCGGCGAGCAGGGCCGTCTCGGCGCGCCCCTCTTGCCGGAACGTGCGGATGTAGCCGAAGCGGGCGCGCTGGTCCTCGTCCACGGCCAGCACCGCGCCGAGTGCCAGCGGGTTCGCGGTGGAGACCGCGGTCCAGGTCCGCACGAGCGCGGGGTGGCGGCCCGCAACCTGCCAGCCCACCACCGCGCCCCAGTCGTGGCCGACCAGGTCGACGGCGCCGCCCAGCGCCTCGATCAGAGCGCAGACATCGCTGACGAGCGCGGGCAGCCGGTAGTCGGCCACGTCGGTGGGGCGGGCGCCGGGGGAGTACCCGCGCTGATCGAGGGCGATGGCCCGCAGGCCCGCCTCGGCCAGGCGCTGCCCGACCCGGCCCCAGGAGGTCGCCGTTTGGGGGAAGCCGTGTAGGAGCAGGACCGGCCGGGCGTCGGCGGGTCCCCACTGCAGGCCGGCGAACTCCCAACCGTTGGCGCTGACGGATACTGGCTCGGCACTGGGATGTTCCACGACCAGACCTTAATCCGCGGCAATTCGGCGCCGCCCGCGCCACCGGCTAGACTGGGGACGCAGCTCTCGCGAGAGGGCTGACTTCGCGTGCCCGCCCGCCGATATCACCTCGGCAGGTAGGCGGCCAGCCTCGGTCCGTACCCGGTAGCTGCTCACCACAGCCCGCCGGCCCGGCCCCCTGACCGCGACACCGGGCACCAGGGCGGACGCTCCACCCGGCGCGTCCGCGACAACCGAGGCCGCGCGCCGCGCTCGTTCGAGCGTGTCACGCACGAACGACTGAAGGAGGACGACCGGCATGGCCGTCGTCACCATGAAGGAAATGCTCGAATCCGGCGTGCACTTCGGGCATCAGACCCGCCGCTGGAACCCGAAGATGAAGCGCTTTATCCTCACCGAGCGCAACGGGCTCTACATCATCGACCTGCACCAGACGCTGTCCTACATCGACCGCGCCTACGAGTTCGTCAAGGAGACCGTCGCCCACGGCGGAACGGTGCTGTTCATCGGCACCAAGAAGCAGGCCCAGGAGTCGATCGCCGACCAGGCCACTCGCGTCGGGATGCCCTACGTCAACCAGCGCTGGCTGGGTGGCATGCTCACCAACTTCTCGACCGTCTTCAAGCGGCTGCAGCGTCTCAAGGAGCTCGAGGCGATGGAGCAGAACAACTGGGAAGGCACGGCCACCAAGAAGGAACAGCTCATCCTCACCCGCGAGAAGATCAAGCTAGAACGCACTCTGGGTGGCATTCGGGAGATGAGCCGGGTTCCGAGCGCGGTGTGGATCGTGGACACCAAGAAGGAGCACATCGCGGTCGGCGAGGCCCACAAGCTGGGCATCCCCGTCATCGCGATCCTCGACACCAACTGCGACCCCGACGAGGTCGACTACAAGATCCCCGGCAACGATGACGCGATTCGCAGCGCTGCGCTGCTCACCAGGGTGATCGCCGACGCCGTGGCCGAGGGCCTCGTAGCCCGCAGCCTCGCGGCCGCGAACGCGGGCCGCGACGAGAAGCCCGACACCGGCCAGCTGGCCGTCGACGAGCCGATGCCCGAGTGGGAGCGCGAACTGCTGCAGCCCTCCGCCGCGAGCGAAGCGCCGGCTGCACCCACCGCCTGACCCCGAACCACTGCGAACAGAACGGATACCCGACAGGCCATGGCGAACTTTTCCGCCGCTGACGTGAAGAAGCTCCGCGACGCCACGGGCGCCGGCATGATGGAGTGCAAGAAGGCCCTCGAAGAGGCCGACGGCGACTACGGCAAGTCGCTCGAGGTGCTGCGGGTCAAGGGTGCGGCCAAGGCCGCCAAGCGCGGTGACGAGCGTGTCGCCGCGAACGGCCTGGTCGCCGCCGCCGAGGGCGCGATGATCGAACTGGCGTCCGAGACCGACTTCGTCGCCAAGAACGAGCAGTTCCAGAGCCTCGCCAACGACATCGTCGCGCACTTCGCGGCCTCGGCGGCCACCGACGTCGACTCGCTGCTCGGCGAGACGCTCGCAGACGGCAGGACCGTGGCCGACAGCGTCGAGGCGCTGGCCGTCATCATCGGCGAGAAGCTGGAGCTGCGGCGCGCCGTCAAGCTCGACGGTCAGGTCGCGACCTACCTGCACCGCAAGTCCAAGGACCTCCCCCCGCAGGTCGGAGTGCTGGTGCAGTTCACCGGCGCCGACCCCGACGCCGCCCGCAGCGCGGCGATGCAGGTGGCGGCGATGCGGCCGGCGTTCCTGACCCGCGACGAGGTCCCCGCCGACGTGGTCGAGACCGAGAAGCGGGTCGCCGAAGCCAAGGCTCGGGAGGACGGCAAGCCCGACGCGGCGCTGCCGAAGATCATCGAGGGCAGCGTCAACGGCTACTACAAGAACAACGTGCTGCTCGAGCAGGCGTCGGTCCTGGACAACAAGAAGTCGGTGAAGGCACTGCTCGACGACGCCGGCATCAGCGTCACGAAGTTCGCGCACTTCGAGGTCGGGCAGGTCTGAGCGCCCGATAGGGTTCGAGCCGACCAGCCGACGACGAGAGGGGCCGTTCATGACCGAACCCGGGTCTGCGGCCCCTCAGTCGGCTGCGGCGCCGGCCTACCGGCGAGTGATGCTCAAGCTCTCCGGCGAGGAGTTCGGCGGCGGCGCCGTCGGCGTCGACCCCGACGTCGTCGCCTCGCTGGCCGCCCAGATCGCCGAGGTGGTCCGCGGCGGCACCCAGGTCGGGGTGGTCGTCGGCGGCGGCAATTTCTTTCGCGGCGCGGAACTGTCCCTGCGTGGTATGGAGCGCGGCCGGGCCGACTACATGGGCATGCTCGGCACGGTAATGAACTGCTTGGCCCTGCAGGACTTCCTGGAGCAGGCGGGCATCCCGACCCGGGTGCAGACCGCGATCGCGATGGGGCAGGTTGCCGAGCCCTATATCCCCCGGCGCGCCCAGCGGCACCTGGAAAAGGGCCGCGTCGTCATCTTCGGCGCCGGCGCGGGGATGCCCTACTTCACGACTGACACCGTCGCCGCGCAGCGCGCGCTCGAGATCGGCTGCCAGGTGCTGATGCTCGGCAAGAACGGTGTCGACGGCATCTACGACGACGATCCCCGGCTCAACCCCAACGCGGTCAAGTTCGACCACATCACCTACGACGAGGTTATCGGTCGCAACCTGCAGGTGGGCGATGCCGCCGCGTTCAGCCTCTGTCGCGAGAACAACATGCCGATCGTCGTCTTCAGCCTGACCGAGGGAAACATCGCCCGCGTCGTTCGCGGTGAGAAGATCGGGACCCTGGTCAGCAGCACCCGCTGAACAGTCCGGAAGCAGAAAGGGAACCCAGCGTGATCGACGAGACCCTCTTCGATGCCGAGGAGAAGATGGAGAAGGCGGTGCACGTCGCCCGCGAGGAACTGGGCGGTCTCCGCACCGGGCGCGCCACGCCGAGCGCCTTCGCCCGCTTGGTCGTCGACTACTACGGTTCTCCCACCCCGATTCCCCAGATGGCGTCGCTGAATGTTGCGGAGGCACGGATGGCGATCATCAAGCCCTACGACGTCTCACAGCTCGCGAGCATCGAGAAGGCCATCCGGGACAGCGATCTGGGTGTCAACCCGTCCAACGACGGCACGGTCATCCGGGTCGTGTTCCCGCAGCTCACCGAGGAGCGCCGGCGGGAGCTGGTGAAGGTGGCAAAGGGCAAGGGCGAGGACGCCAAGGTGGCGATCCGCTCGATCCGCCGGCACGCGAAGGACGCGCTCGACAAGCTCGTCAAGGACGGCGAAGTCGGCGAGGACGACGTCCATCGCGCCGAGGCCGAGCTGGACAAACTGACCGGCAAGTACACCAGCACGGTGGACGAGGTCGTCAAGGCCAAGGAAGTGGAGCTGCTCGAGCTCTGATGGCGCCCGACGACGGCGCCTTCGGCGCGAGCGCGACACCCGGACCGCGCGGCACCGCGCGTCGCCACCGGGTGGCCGGTCGCCGGGCCGGTCGGGAGGCAGGTGGCCATGCGGCCGTAGTTCCGCCCCCGGGCACGACGCGAGGTCCGCAGGTGGCGGGACGCAATCTGCCCGCGGCCATCGGTGTCAGCCTCGGCCTGGGCGCCCTGATCATTGCCACGCTGTTCGTCTACCGGCCGAGCTTCGCGATCCTCGTCGGTGTCGCGGTGAGCTACGGCAGCTACGAACTCGCCAGGGCGATCGCGTCTTCGGGCGTGCGGGCCAGCCTCACCCCGGTGCTGGTCGGCGGCGCGGCAGTGCTGCTGTCGGCGTGGTCGCGGGGGCCGAACGGACTGGTTCTCGCGCTGTTGCTGACGGTCTGCGGCGTGCTCATCTGGCGCCTTGCCGACGGCGCCGAGGGGTACCTGCGCGACGTCACCGCCTCCACCCTCATCCTGCTCTACCTGCCGACGCTCGGCGCTTTCGCCGTCCTGCTGGCACATGCCCCCGACGGTGCGGGCCGGGTCATCGCGTTCGTCGCGACCGTGGTGTGCAGCGACACCGGCGGGTACGCCACCGGAGTTTTGTTTGGCCGGCACCCGCTTGCGCCGATCGTCAGCAGGGCCAAGACGTGGGAAGGCTTCGTCGGGTCCGTGCTGTTCTCGTGTACCGCGGGCGTGCTGTTGCTGACGCTGAGCTTCCACGAGGCGTGGTGGAAAGGGGCGGTGTTCGGCGCGGCGATCGCGGTCACCGCGACGATCGGCGACCTGGGCGAGTCGTTGATCAAGCGCGACCTCGAGATCAAGGACATGGGCACCCTGTTGCCCGGGCACGGCGGCGTGATGGACCGCCTCGATTCGATGCTGCCGTGCGCCGCCGTGGCCTACCTGCTGCTGTCCGGCTTCACTCGGATCGGCTGACCGCCGCCGCGGCCCGTGGTCGTCCCCATGGGAGAATCGGCCGGTCATGACTATCCTGCCGCTCGTGTTCGCTGCGCCCCGCCGCGGGTTGCCGCCGCGGCACCTCGCCGACCTGGACGAGGCTGGTCGCCGCGCCGCGGTCGCGCAGCTGGGGTTGCCGGGCTACCGTGCCGACCAGCTCAGCCGCCACTACTTCGCTCGCTTCGAAGACGACCCGGCGGCCATGACTGACCTGCCACCGGTCGTGCGCGACCAGCTCGGTGCGGCGCTGCTGCCGGAGCTGCTGACCGGGGTGCGTCACCTGGAAACCGACGCCGGTACGACGCGCAAGTCGCTGTGGCGCCTGCATGACGGCACGCTCGTGGAGAGCGTGCTGATGCGCTACCCGGCCCGCGCGGTCGGCGGTGTTCGGCGCGCCGAACGGATCACGGTGTGCGTCTCCAGCCAGGCCGGCTGCGGGATGGCCTGCCCGTTCTGCGCCACGGGCCAGGGCGGGCTCAAGCGGAACCTGTCGACCGGCGAGATCGTCGCCCAGGTCGTCGCCGCGGCAGGCTCGGCTGCCCGCGGGGAGCTGGCCGGCGGGCCTGGGCGGCTGTCCAACGTCGTGTTCATGGGCATGGGCGAGCCGCTGGCAAACTACCCTCGCGTGATCGCGGCGTTGTACCGCCTGACCGATCCGGCGCCCGGCGGGCTGGGCCTGTCCCAACGGGCGATCACGCTGTCGACCGTCGGGCTGGTACCGGCAATCGAAAAGCTCACCGAGGAGAACCTCAACGTCACCCTCGCGGTTTCGTTGCACGCTCCTGACGACGAGCTGCGCGGCACGCTGGTCCCGGTGAACACCCGCTGGCAGGTGGGCGAGGTGCTCGCCGCCGCCGACCGCTACGCGGGCCGAACCGGGCGCCGCTACTCGATCGAGTACGCCATGATCCGCGGCGTCAACGATCAACCCTGGCGGGCCGACCTGCTCGGCGATCTGCTCGCCCCGCGGCTGGCCCATGTCAACCTGATCCCGCTGAACCCCACTCCGGGATCGGCGTGGGACGCCTCACCCAAACTGGTCGAGCGGGAGTTCGTCCGCCGCCTCCAGGCTCGCGGCGTGCCGGTGACGGTGCGCGACACCCGGGGCCGCGAGATCGACGGCGCCTGCGGTCAGCTGGCGGCCTCCGGCTGAGCGTGCGTGGCAGTTGCGGTTTGGTCCTATTGCGGCCACACCTCTGCCGAGGCCGCCGAGCAGGACCGAGGATCGTGACACCCGCGGAAGCTGGCTGTTTCGGTCACGAGCGCACTGCTCTGCTGAGGTATGACACCGACACCGTGCCCGTGCCGCAGCACGCTCGGTGCGCCGAATTCCATCGCCTTCCTTACGGCAGAATCACCCGGGCATCACCATCATCTTCGACGGGCAGCCATTCACCGCCGCAGAGCCGCAGATCCCAGCTGAGGCACCGCACTGCGAAATGACTCAGACCGACCTTGCGGCAGTTATCGGCGGCGACAACCACGACCGGTCACACGGTCGCGGTTGTCGATCCCATGTGGCACAGTGCGCGGACGCTGCCCGCTGACGTGCGCCAGATGACGCAAGCAAGATCGTCGGCGCTGAGACGCGGTTCGTTTCTCTCGCCAGCGCCGCCGAGGTTCGCCTTCCGGGACGCGCCGAATGCCCGGTAGAGGTGCACGCTCATGCCGATGAGCGGGCACGTCGTGCTGCCCGCGCGCCGAGAAAACCCGTTGCGAGTGGCCGGCATGGGGTGTCTGGTTGATCGGCGACCAATCACGGGAGGGAGCATGACGCGTATGTCGCTGCCCACCCCCACGCTGCCCACCCCCACGGTGCACACCGCTCGCCTTCGACTGCGTCCCTTCGATGACGCGGATGCGAACGACCTCTTTGCGCTGCACAGCAGCGCCTACGTGTTGCGCTACTGGGACGCGCCGCCGTGGAGCGA
>JAYTRE010000016.1:0-2935 GCA_043746395.1 Pseudonocardiales bacterium | reverse complement strand
AGCGGAATCCTCTGTCAGGGCAGGGGTTCCGCGGCCAATTCGGCAGTCTGCTACGCCTTGGCGATCACCGCCGTCGACCCCATCTACTACGAGCTGATGTTCGAGCGCTTCCTCGCCCCGGAGCGTGGCGAGCCCCCCGACATCGACATCGACATCGAGTCCGACCGGCGTGAGGAAGCCATCCAGTACGTCTACGAACTGCACGGCCGCGAGCACGCGGCGCAGGTCGCCAACGTCATCACCTACCGCCCCAAGTCGGCGGTCCGCGACGTCGCCAAGGCCCTCGGGTACTCGAGCGGCCAGCAGGACGCGTGGAGCAAGCAGATCGAGCGGGGCTACTACTGGACCTCGGCGAGCGCCCGAGCCGGGCAGGGGGCACGCGCCGGGCCCACCACGGAGGACGATCTCGCCGGCGTGCCCCCGCAGGTCGTCGCGCTCGCATCCGAGCTGCAGCACACCCCACGGCATCTGGGCATCCACTCCGGCGGCATGGTGATGTGCGACCGTCCGGTGATCGAGGTCTGCCCCGTCGAGTGGGGCCGGCTGCCCGGCCGCACCGTGCTGCAGTGGGACAAGGACGACTGCGCCGAGATCGGGCTGGTGAAGTTCGACCTGCTCGGGCTGGGCATGCTGTCCGCCCTGCAGTACAGCTTCGCGCTCATCGCCCTGCACCACGGCGTGCGCTACGACCTCGACTCGATCCCCAAGGAGGCACCCTGCGTCTACGACATGCTCTGCGCGGCCGACACCGTCGGGGTGTTTCAGGTCGAGTCCCGCGCGCAGATGTCGACCCTGCCGCGCCTGCGCCCGCGCTGCTTCTACGACCTGGCCATCGAAGTGGCGCTCATCCGCCCCGGCCCCATCCAGGGCGACTCGGTGCACCCCTACCTGCGCCGCCGCCACGGCCTGGAGCCGGTCACCTACCCGCACCCGCGCCTCGAGGCCCCGCTGAAGCGCACGCTCGGCATCCCGCTGTTCCAGGAGCAGCTGATGCAGCTGGCCGTCGCCGTCGCCGACTTCACCCCGTCCGAGGCCGACCAGCTGCGCCGGGCGATGGGCTCGAAGCGATCCCGGGACAAGATCGAGGTGCTGCAGCAGCGCCTCGTCGACGGCATGGCGGCCAACGGCATCACCGGCGCGACAGCCGACCAGATCGTCGAGAAGATCAAGGCGTTCGCGGCGTTCGGCTTCGCCGAGAGCCACTCGATCAGCTTCGCCCTGCTCGTCTACGCCTCGTCGTGGCTCAAGCGGCACTATCCGGCGGCGTTCTGCGCGGCGCTGCTCAACGCCCAGCCGATGGGCTTCTACTCGCCGCAGTCACTGGTACACGATGCGAAACGGCACGGCGTCGAGGTGCACCGGCCCGACCTTCGCGCGTCGGGCGTCGGCGCGACGCTCGAAGCGGGAGACGGCCCGCTTCGCCCGTCGCAGTGCCCCTGCCTGGACGCGCCGCAGCCGGCGGTTCGCCTCGGGCTGGGTGGCATCCGCACCATCGGCACCGTCGTCGCGGAGCGGATCGTCACCGAGCGAGCCGCGCACGGGCCGTACACCTCGATGGCCGAGCTGTCCCGGCGCGTCGGCCTGTCCGCCGACCAGGTCGAGGCGCTGGCCACTGCCGGGGCCTTCGCCGGCTTCGGCTCCTCGCGCCGCGAGGCGCTGTGGTCGGCCGGTGCCGCGGCCACCGCCCGCCCCGGCCAGCTGGACGTGGTGAGCTTCGCCGAGGTGGCGCCGGCCGGGCTGCCCCCGATGTCCGAGCCCGAGCAGCTGATCGCCGACCTGTGGGCCACCGGCATCACGCCGGATCAGTACCCCACCGCCCTGATCCGCCACCGCCTCGACGCGCTGGGCATCGTCACCGCCGCCGGCCTGCGCGCGATCGACGACCGCACCCGCGTCACCGTCGGCGGCGTGGTCACGCACCGCCAGCGGCCGGCCACCGCCCGCGGGGTCACCTTCCTCAACCTCGAGGACGAGACGGGCATGGTCAACGTCATCTGCGACGAGGTGGTGTGGGCACGGCATCGACGCCTCGCGCGCGAGGCCGGGGGGCTGGTCATCCGCGGGATGCTCGAACGCACCGACGGCGTGCTCAACGTCCTGGCCGAACGGATCGACAAGCTGCACCTGGGCATCCGCTCGTCCTCGCGCGACTTCCGGTGACGGCGTGGTGGCCGCAACGGTGGCGCAGGCCGCGGCGGCGCAGGCCGCGGCGGCGGCGCGCGGTCCGGCGCGAAGCTCGCCGGCCCCCAACAGTGTGCAGCCGCGCCGGCCTGTCCCGGCGCGTCTGCACACTGTCGCCTCGCACCGGCTTTCTTGCCCAGATCACTTGACAAGACATTGCTTCCGAGGAAAACTTCTGGGTGTCGGGGGGCGGTCCTGGACGGGGGTCTGGATCGCCGGATAGGGCGCACTCAGCGGGGGATTGTCGCTGGGGTTCGACCTAGCTCGTCGCGCGACCTCGCCCACGCCGTTCCGGCTGGGCGGGGTCGCGACTTGTTTCCCCGGCCCGCGCCTGCGCCTCGTCACCGGACGCCTGCGCCCCGGCCCGCGCCTGCGCCTCGTCACCGGCCGCCTGTGCATAGTCACCGGACACCTGGGCATAGTGCTCGCACAACACCTGCGCGACCTCGGCCAGCCGGGCGAGATCGGCGGCCGAGACCACCTCGGCGACGTGTTCGCGCAGCGCCCGCACGTACTCACCGGTCAGCCGCGTGGCCGTCCGGACCCCCACTTCGGTCAGCGTCGCGTACACGACTCGGCGGTCATCCGACGAGCCACGGCGATCGATGAGGCCTTCGCGGGCCATCCGGTCGGCGAGCTTGGTGAAGCCGCCCGAGGTCATGGTCAGGTCCCGCGCCAGCCGGCTCATCGGCAGCCGGCGTTGCGGGGCGTCCAGCAGCAGGTGCAAGGTGGCGAACCACTGCGCCGGCAAGCC
>JAYTRE010000015.1:0-2692 GCA_043746395.1 Pseudonocardiales bacterium | reverse complement strand
GCGGCACGGGCGATGGCAATGGCGTCGGCGGTCCCCTTGTCGGGATGGATGCGCCCGAAGGCGACGAGCTCGCCGCCCGGCACGGCGGAGTACGGCAGGCTCGCTAGGTCGACGCCGTGGTGGACCGTCGCGACGTAGTCGAGCGCGCGGTAGCGGTCGGAGTCCGAGATCGAGACGAATGCTGATCGTGCTGCGGCGTAGGCGGGCAGGATCCCCGAACCGGAGAACCCGTGGACGGTCGTCACCATCGGCGCCCGCACGTGGGCGTCGAATGCGAGGGGCAGCCAGTCGAGGTGGTTGTGCACGAGATCGAACTCGCCGGAGCGGGCGAGCGCGTGTGCCACGTGCAGCGCCTCCCATACCCTGCCGTCCATGTCCGGATCCTCGGCATAGCCGTGCGGGCTGACCCCGTCCAGAGCTGCCGAGGTGAGGGAGTCGAGCGTCGCAAAGAGCGTGACTTCGATCCCTCGGGACACCAGGCCTTCGGTGAGCAGGCTGGCGACGGACTCCCAGGGACCGTAGTGGCGCGGGGGCGTGCGCCAGGCGATCGGCGCGAGCATGGCGAGTTTCATCCGGTGGTTCAGGCCACGTGCGCCCGGCTCGGCCCTCCGTGCGTGGGTGCTCCGCCCGGCGAGCAAGGGTCGCGGACGAGCAGCTTCGTCCTCGGCCAGCCCTGGTGATCTTCGACGCGGGCGAGTTCGGCGGCGAACCACTCGGCGCTCGGCGGCCGCTCGGCGGCCACCTTGGCCAGGCCCCACAGCAGCACGTCCGAGAGCTCGAGGGGCACGGCACCCCCGATGATCGGGGGCACCGGATCGCGCAGGATCCGGAGCGAGACCGAACTCTGCGGCTCGGCCGCGTAGGCCGGGAACGCCGGCGCACCGTTCACGAGCGCGTAGATCGTCGAGGACAGCCCGTACACGTCGGTTGCCTCCGTCAGCGGGGATCCCTCCAGCAGCTCGGGTGCCGTGTGCTCGGTGAGCAGCTCGAAGGGCCCCGAGCGGGCGTGCAGCTGGGCGACGCCGAAATCGCTGAGCGCCGGCTCGCCGAATTCGGTGACGAGCACGTTCTGGGGGCGGACGTCGCAGTGCAGCACCGCGCCCCGATGGGCCGTGGCCAGCGCGCCGGCGAGCTTGATCCCCATGGCGACGGCCTGCTGGGCCGGCAGGCGCGACCCGGCCCGGTCGGGCGCCGCCGGCGAGCAGAGCTCGAGCACGAGCACCGGCCGACCGTCACTGAGGGTGAGCCGCCGATAGAGGGTGACGATGTTCGGGTGCGAGCCGAGCGTGGCGAGCGCAGTCGACTCGCGGTCGAAGGATTCGAGCGCCCGCGGTGGGGGGTTGCGCAGGTTGAGCACCTTCAGCGCAACCAGGCGGTCAGTGTCGCGCTCGCGGGCCCGAAAGACCGTGGCTGACGTGCCGGTACGCAGTCTCACCAGCTCGATGAATCCCGCGAGGGCGCTGTCGGGAAGGTGCTCGGCTGCTGGCTCGCGCATCGACGTCACCTCCCCGGAGCTTCCTACGGTACCCGAATTTGGCGGCCTTTAACAGGGGATTCACATCGGGCAGTGGGCCGGGCAGTGGGTCGGGCAGTGGGCCGGGCGGCGTCGGTAGCGGGGTCGCTCGGCTCGCCGCCCAGCGGCGGCCCCGGCGGCATTAGGGTGGGTGAGTTCGTTGCCTCCCGTCGTCCGGAGAGCCTGCGCATTGCCCCGCATCTGGTTCAACCACACCTACGCGACGAACAGCCACGTCATCGCGATGCTGCGCGAGAATCCCAGCGGGCGGCCCGTCCACGTGATCGGCACTCACACCGATCCGGACTCGCCCGTGCTCCGGGCCTGCGACGAGGTCTTCGCCGAGCCCGAGGCATCCGGGGCGGACTACGTCGCCTGGGCCCTCGACTTCGCCCGGACCCACCGGGTGGACGTGCTCGTGCCCCGGTTGGGGATGG
This sequence comes from Pseudonocardiales bacterium, assembly GCA_043746395.1. Lineage (GTDB taxonomy): Bacteria > Actinomycetota > Actinomycetes > Mycobacteriales > Jatrophihabitantaceae > JAYTRE01. The sequence goes on along the minus strand of JAYTRE010000015.1, from coordinate 742 downwards.
CCGAACTTGCCGACGCCCGGACGGAGTTCGCGGCTATCGGCACGGCTATGACCGCACCGGACGGCGACACCGTGCGGCTGTTCGAAAACAAGGCGAGCGCCTACCGTGCTGCCACGGCACTGGGGCTGCCGGTCCCTCCGTACCGGGTCGTCACCGACTCGGCCGGGCTGCGCGTCGCCCACGCCGAGCTGGGCGCCCTGGGCCTGGTCTGTATCAAACCGATCCGCGGAGTGGGCGGTGCCGGGTTCCGGATCCTGTCGACCGACGCGCCGACCCTGGCCGAGTTCAGTGGGCAGGTTCACCCCAAGGCCGATCTCGACCGGCTCTGCGTGGCGCTCGACACGGCGCACCGCGACGGCAGGGTCGTCACCCCGATCCTGGTCACGCCCTTTCTCACCGGGCCGGAGATCAGCGTGGACTGCCTGGTCGACCGCGACGGCACGACGCTGGCCGCCATCGGCCGGGGACGCTCTCGTCGCCGCCGGCTGCTGATCGATGACCGGCCGGCGCGCGACGTGGCCGAGACGCTCAACCGCGTTCACCGGGTGGCCTACCTGTCCAACACCCAGGTGCGGTACTGGCGCGGGCCGCACGACGAGGCGCCGCTGCCGTACCTGCTCGAGGTCAATACGCGCATCTCCGGCGGGCTGTTCCAGACCGCGCTGACCGGGGTGAACCTGCCGTGGGCGGCGGTGCAGATCGCGCTGGGCGAGCCGGTCGCCCCCCTCGCCCCGCGCTACGG
>JAYTRE010000014.1:0-5553 GCA_043746395.1 Pseudonocardiales bacterium | reverse complement strand
GGCGGCCGCTGCGCTGGGTCCCGGCTCGCCGCTGAGATCACCGCGGGCCGGCGGGCAGCCACCCGTAAACTGCGGCGCATGCACCCCGTCGCGAGCCCGCTGAGCCCAGACAGCCTCCTGGGCAGCTCCGCGCTGCTCGTGGTCACGGCGATCATGTTCGCCGAGTGCGGCCTGCTGATCGGATTCTTCCTGCCGGGCGACACCCTGTTGCTGGCGGCGGGTATCGCGATCGCCACGCACCGGATCTCCACACCGCTCGGCGCGTTCCTAGTCGTGGTGCCGATCGGTGCCGTGCTGGGCAACCTGGTCGGCTACTGGATCGGGTACCGCGCCGGCCCGCACGTCTTCGACCGTCCCCAGTCGCGACTTTTCCGACCCGAGTACGTGCAGCGCTCGCATGCGTACTTCGAGCGGTTTGGCATGTGGACGATTCTCATCGGCCGATTCGTGCCCATCGTGCGCACCGTCGCGACGGTGATGGCCGGCGTCGGTCGCATGCGCTTTTCGGTCTATGCGCTCTACAGCATCATCGGCGGCGTCATCTGGACCGACGGTGTGCTCCTGCTCGGCGAGCGGCTGGGCCACATCAAGTTCGTCCAGCAGAACAAGGGCTACATCGACTACGCCGTCGTCGTGGTCGTCGTGTTCGCCCTGGCCCCCGCCGGCCTGCACTACCTGCGTTCTCGTCGCCGGCGCCGGCTCAACGACTGAGCCGGTGCGCGGCCTCGCACCGCGTCACGACGTCGCGCGGAGCCTGCACGTGGACCCCCAGGAACGACATGTTCAGCTGGCACCGGTTCACGTCCTGTTCGATCGCAGCGCGCTGCTGCCAGATCAGCACCCCGAGCGCGGCCACGACGACCAGCAGGATCAGCCGCCCGACGATCGCCGTGATCACCAGGCTCAGCAGCAGCCCTACGACGAACAGCACGATCGTTGCCCCGATAACGATCTTGGTCAGCTGGTTGGAATTCAGTGCGGCCCAGGAGCTCATCCTCGAGACGATAGCCTCGTGAGGTGACTTCACCGGGCAAGCTGGAACGCCGTTCACCGCCCTCCTTGCCGCGCGGAGGGCTGCGGATCGTGGCGCTCGGCGGTATCAAGGAGATCGGTCGCAACATGACCGTCTTCGAATTCGACAGGCGGCTGCTGATCGTCGACTGCGGGATGCTGCTCGGCAAGACCAATTCCCCAGGCATCGACCTCACCCTGCCCGACTGGTCGCACTACCGCGACCGCCTCGACAAGATCGATGCCGTGGTGCTCACCCACGGCCACGAGGATCACATCGGGGCCCTGCCCTACCTGCTGCGCGAGCGGCCGGACATCCCGGTGTTCGGATCGCGGCTCACCCTCGCACTGGTTGCCGCCAAGCTCGACCAGCACCGCATCCACAAGCCCGACCTGCGTCGGGTGCGTGAGGGCGAGCGGCTCACAATCGGCGCCTGGGACCTGCAGTTCTTCGCCGTCAACCACTCGATCCCCGACGCGCTTGCCGTGGCCCTGCGCGTCGGCCGGCACACCGTCCTGCACACCGGCGACTTCAAGATGGACCAGACCCCGCTGGATGGGCGCCTCACCGACCTGCCCGGGTTTTCCCGGCTGGGCGACGAGGGGGTCGACCTGCTGCTGTCGGATTCCACGAACGCCGAGGTGCCGGGCTTCATCCCGTCCGAGCGCGATGTCGGCCGGGTCGTCGCCGACGTCATCACCAAGGCCCAGGGGCGGGTCATCGTGGCCTGCTTCGCCTCGCATGTGCACCGGGTGCAGCAGGTGCTCGACGCTGCCGCCGCCGCCGGGCGGCAGGTTGCCCTCGTCGGCCGCTCGATGGTGCGCAACATGCAGATCGCGCGCGAACTCGGCCTGCTCAATGTCCCCGACGGCTCACTCATCGACCTCAAAGCCGCTGAGGAGCTCCCGTCGCGGCGGGTGCTGTTCGTCTCGACCGGCTCGCAGGGCGAACCGCTGTCGGCGCTGTCGCGGATGGCCAACCGCGAGCACCACTCGATCCGGATCGAACCCAGCGACACGATCCTGCTGGCCTCCTCGCTGATCCCCGGCAACGAGACGTCGGTGGGCCAGGTGATCAACGGGCTGTCCCGGCTCGGCGCGACGGTCGTGCACAAGTCCAGCGCCCTCGTGCACGTGTCGGGCCACGCGCCTGCCGGCGAGCTGCGCTACCTGATCAACGCGGTGCGACCTACCAACCACATGCCGGTCCACGGCGAGTGGCGCCACCTGCGCGCCCACGCCGCGATCGCGCGTTCCACCGGCATCCCGGACGAACGGATCATGCTCGCCGAGGACGGCACGGTCGTCGACCTCGTCGACGGCCTCGCCTCGATCGTCGGCACCATCCCGGTCGGCTATGTCTACGTCGACGGCCTGTCGGTGGGCGACATCGGCGACGACGCGCTCAAGGACCGCCGCATCCTCGGTGACGAGGGCTTCGTCTCCATCCTGGTGGCGGTGGATGTCCAGGCCGGCAAGGTCGTGTACGGCCCCGAGCTCACCGCACGCGGCTTCAGCGACGACCCAGAGGCGCTCGAGCCGATCCGCGCCGAGCTGATCGCGGTGCTGGAGCAGGCCGTCGCCGACGGCACCCGCGACGCCGACGCGCTGGCGCATCTTGTGCGCCGGATCGTGGGCCGCTGGGTCGAGCAGACCTACCGCCGCCGGCCCATGCTCATGCCCATGGTCGTCGAGGTCTGAGCTGCCCGCCGGGCAGAATGATCGGATGCGGACCTCGACGCCCCTCCAGGCGGGCGCGATCTCGCCTCGGCGGCCCGTGCCCGCGGGGATCGTGCGGCCCCACTACGTGGACGCTGCGCCCGGTACTGCCTCCGACTACGACGACGCGGTGGTCAAGGACGCCGCGACGATCGCCCGGATGCGGGTCGCCGGGCGGATCGCGGCCGACGCGCTGGCCGAGGTCGGCCGTCACGTCGCGCCGGGTGTCACGACCGACGAGCTCGACCGGGTCGGGCACGAGTTCCTGATCGCGGCCGGCGCCTACCCGTCCACGCTGGGCTACAAGGGATTCCCGAAGTCGCTGTGCACCTCGGTGAACGAGGTGATCTGCCACGGCATCCCCGACTCGCGTCCGCTCGAGGGCGGTGACGTCGTCAAGGTCGACATCACCGCCTACGTCGGTGGCGTGCACGGTGACACCTGCGCCACGTTCTACGCCGGCGACGTCTCACCGGAGGTGCGCGCGCTCGGCGACCGCACCCGCGAGGCGCTGCTGCGCGGCATCGCCGCCGTGCGGCCCGGGCGCCCGGTCAGTGTCATCGGCCGGGTGATCGAGTCCTACGCGAAGCGCTTCGGGTACGGCGTGGTGCGCGACTACACCGGCCACGGCGTCGGGCCGTCGTTTCACACCTTGCCGACGATCCTGCACTACGACGAGCCGCGCGCCACCACCCTGCTAGAAGCGGGCATGACGTTCACGATCGAGCCGATGCTCACCCTCGGCACCGGCGACTGGTACCTGTGGGACGACGGCTGGACGGTGCTCACCAGGGACGGTTCCTGGGCCGCGCAGTGGGAGCACACCCTGGTGGTCACCGACGGCGGCACCCAGGTACTCACCCTGCCGACGCTGCCGTCCTGAGGCTTGGCCCCTCAGCAGGGCGACACACCGCGGCGAACCCTGCTGCGGGGCCAAGGCGCGGCCGGCGGCGACACGATCGCGTTCTCTGCGGCAATCTGCGGTTTTCGCTAGATAGCTCGATACAGTCCGATCGTGGACCCGGTGCGCAATCCCTACGCTCCCGGCGCCGGGCAGCGCCCACCCGAGCTGGCCGGGCGCGACGGCGAGCTTGCCAGCTTCGAGGTGCTGCTGGAGCGGGTCGCGCACGCGCGTCCGGAGCGGTCGGTCGTACTCACCGGCCTGCGCGGCGTCGGCAAGACCGTCCTGCTCAACGCGATGCGCTCGGCCGCCGTGCGCCGCGGCTGGGGCACTGGCAAGCTCGAGGCGCGCCCCGAGCAGGCGCTGCGTCATCCCCTCGCCGCCGCCTTGCACCTGGCGGTTCGCGAGCTCGCCCAGCCCAACCGCGGCGAGGCCGATCACGTCCTGGGCGTCGTCAAGTCCTTCGCGCAGCGCGAGGCGCGGACGGCGAGCGGCAAGGCACCCAAGCTGCGCGAGCGGTGGCAGCCCGGCATCGACGTCCCCGCGGTGACCGGCCGCGCCGACTCCGGCGATATAGAGATCGATCTCGTCGAGCTGTTGGCCGACGTGGCCGGGCTGGCCGGCGACACCGGGCACGGGGTAGCGGTCTTCATCGACGAGATGCAGGATCTCGGCCCGGACGACGTCTCCGCGCTGTGCGCCGCCTGCCACGAGATCTCCCAGCAGGGCCTGCCGCTGGTCGTGGTCGGGGCCGGGCTGCCGCACCTGCCCGCGGTGCTCTCGGCCAGCAAGTCCTACTCCGAGCGCCTGTTTCGCTACGCGCGCATCGACCGCCTGGACCGCGAGGCGGCCGACGCGGCCCTGCGGGTACCCGCGCGCGACGAGCACGCGGACTTCGATGACGCCGCGCTCGAGGCGATGTACGCGGCCACCGGCGGGTACCCGTACTTCGTGCAGGCCTACGGGAAGGTGGCCTGGGACGTTGCCCCCCGGTCCCCGATCACGGCCAGCGACGTTGCGGTGGCCGTCCCCGAGGCCGAAGCAGAACTCGCGGTGGGCTTCTTCGGCTCGCGCTACGAGCGGGCCACGCCGGCCGAACGCGAGTACCTGCGCGCCATGGCCGAGGCCGCAGATCCGGCGGTGCCCGACGAGGCCGTGCCGACCGCGGCCGTCGCCGAGGCCCTCGGCCGCCCACCGCAGTCGCTGTCCCCGGCGCGCGACGGCCTGCTGAAAAAGGGCCTGGTGTACTCCGGGCAGCGCGGCCGGATCGCCTTCACCGTGCCGCATTTCGGGTCCTACCTGCGGCAGCAGGAAATGTGATTAGCCTGCGGCAGCAGGAAATGTGATCAGCCGGCGTGCTGCTTGATCCAACAGTGCATCGCGATGCCGGCCGCGACTCCGGCGTTGATCGAGCGCGTCGAGCCGTACTGCGCGATCGAGCAGACCACGCTCGCCGCCTCCCGCGCGTCGTCACTCAGGCCGGTGCTCTCCTGCCCGAAGAGCAGCAATGCCTTGTCCGGCAAGGGCGTCGACTCGATCGGGACGGCGCCGGGCAGGTTGTCGACGGCCACGATCCGGTAGCCGGCCGTCGCGGCGTAGGCGGCCAGTTCCGCGACGGTCGCGAGGTGATGCACGTGCTGGTAGCGGTCGGTGACCATGGCGCCGCGGCGGTTCCAGCGGCGCCGTCCCACGATCACGACCTCGCGGGCCAGGAAGGCGTTGGCGGTGCGGACCACCGTGCCGATGTTGCGGTCGTGCTGCCAGTTCTCGATCGCGACGGCGAAGCCGTGCCGGCGAGTGTCGAGGTCCGCGACGATCGCCTCGACGCGCCAGTACCGGTAGCGATCGACCACGTTGCGTCGGTCGCCGTTGGCGAGCAGATCCGGATCCAGGCGCGGATCATCGGGCCACGGAGCGGGATG
>JAYTRE010000013.1:0-2747 GCA_043746395.1 Pseudonocardiales bacterium | reverse complement strand
GACCACCGCATCATCCAGGGGGCGCAGTCCGGCGAGTTCCTGCGCCGCGTGCACCAGTTGGTGCTCGCCGACGACTTCTACCACGAGATCTTCGCCGCGCTGCGTATCCCGTACGAGCCGGTGCGCTGGCTCGTCGACCGCGACTTCTCGCACGAGGGACAGATCGACAAGAACGCGCGCGTGATCGAGCTGATCAACGCCTACCGCACCAGCGGGCACCTGATGGCCGACACCGACCCGCTCGAGTACACCGTCCGCAGCCATCCCGACCTCGACATCACCCGGCACGGGCTGACCCTGTGGGACCTGGACCGCGCTTTCCCGGTCGACGGCTTCGCCGGCGAGCGGCTGATGAAACTGCGCGACATCCTCGGCGTGCTACGCGATGCCTACTGCCGCCGGGTCGGCGTCGAGTACATGCACATCACCGACCCGGCGCAGCGCCGGTGGATCCAGGACCGCATCGAGATCAAGCACGCCCAACCCAGCCGTGAGCAGCAGTTGCACATCCTCGGCCGGCTCAACGTCGCCGAGGCGTTCGAGACGTTCCTGCAGACCAAGTACGTCGGGCAGAAACGCTTCAGCCTCGAGGGAGCCGAGACGGTCATCGCGCTGCTCGACGCGGTGCTCGCGGAGGCGGCCGACGAAGGGCTCGACGAGGTCGTCGTCGGAATGCCGCACCGCGGCCGGCTCAACGTGCTGGCCAACATCGTCGGCAAGCCGTACGCGAAGATCTTCGACGAGTTCGAGGGCAACATCGACCCGGGCAGCGCCCAAGGTTCGGGAGACGTCAAGTACCACCTCGGCGCCGACGGCTCGTTTCACGCGCCGAGCGGACGCGACATTGCCGTCTCGCTCACCGCGAACCCGTCCCACCTCGAGGCCGTCGACCCGGTCCTCGAGGGCATCGTCCGGGCCAAGCAGGACGTCCTGAACAAGGGCGAGGCCGGGTTCAGCGTGCTGCCGGTGCTGCTGCACGGTGACGCCGCGTTCGCCGGGCAGGGCGTGGTTGCCGAAACGCTAAACCTCAGCCAGCTGCGCGGCTACCGCACGGGCGGCACCGTGCACGTCGTCGTCAACAACCAGGTCGGCTTCACGACCTCCCCGTCGGCGTCACGCTCGTCGCTGTACTGCACCGACATCGCGCGGATGATCGCGGCGCCGATCTTCCACGTCAACGGCGACGACCCGGAGGCCTGCGTCCGGGTGGCCAAGCTCGCCGTGGAGTACCGGCGCGAGTTCAAGAAGGACGTCGTCATCGACATGGTCTGCTACCGGCGGCGCGGCCACAACGAGGCCGACAACCCGTCGTTCACCCAGCCGCTGATGTACGACATCATCGACGCCAAGCGCAGCGTCCGCAAGCTCTACACGGAGGCGCTCGTCGGCCGAGGCGACATCACCATCGAGGACGCCGAGGCCGCGCTTAAGGACTTCCAGCAACAGCTGGAGAAGGTCTTCGTCGAGACGCGCAACGCCTCCGGCAAGTCCGCGCCCGAGCCGGAGATCGAGAGCATCTCGCCGTCACAGCAGGTCACCACGGCTACCACGGTCGAGGCGATCAAGCGCATTGCCGACGCGTACGCGAACCCCCCAGCGGGGTTCGTGCTCCACCCGCGCCTCAAACCGCAGATCGATCGGCGCGTGGCGATGGCAAGCTCTGGGGCCGTCGACTGGGCAACTGCCGAGCTGTACGCGTTCGGGTCGCTGGTCATGCAGGGGCGTGCCGTGCGCCTCGCCGGTCAGGACTCCCGCCGCGGCACGTTCACCCAGCGCCACGCCACCCTCATCGACCGCGACACCGGCGCCGAGTACACGCCGCTGAAGAACCTCGACGCTGCCCAGGCACCGTTCTGGGCATACGACTCGCTGCTGTCGGAGTTCGCCGCCATGGGTTTCGAGTACGGCTACTCCGTCATGCGCGAGGATGCGCTGGTGTGCTGGGAGGCGCAGTTCGGCGACTTCGCCGACGGCGCGCAGACGATCATCGACGAGTTCATCTCCTCCGGCGAGGCGAAGTGGGGTCAGCGCTCGGCGGTCACGCTGCTGCTGCCGCACGGCTACGAGGGGCAGGGCCCCGACCACTCGTCGGGGCGCCCGGAGCGCTTCCTGCAGCTGGCGGCGGAGAACAACATGACGGTGGCCATCTGCTCGTCCCCGGCAAACTACTTCCACCTGCTCCGACGCCAGGGGCTCTCCCCCGTGCGCCGACCCCTGATCGCCTTCACCCCGAAATCCCTGCTGCGCCTCAAGGCCGCGGTCAGCGAGATCGCGGACTTCACTTCCGGCACCTTCGAGCCGGTGCTCGCCGATGCCACGGCCGATCCGGCCGGCGTCCGGCGCGTGCTGATCTGCAGCGGGAAGGTCTACTACGATCTCGCCGCCGGGCGCGCTGAACACCGTCGCAGTGACGTCGCCGTCGTCCGGGTCGAGCAGCTGTACCCCCTGCCCGTCGACGAGCTGCGCGCCGAGCTGGCCCGCTTCCCAGCGAGCGCCGAGCTGGTGTGGGTCCAGGAGGAGCCGGCCAACCAGGGCGCCTGGCCGTTCATCGCGCTCAACCTGCCCGAGCAGCTCAGCGGCCGCGCGCTGCAGCGTGTCTCGCGCAAGGCATCGGCCTCACCCGCCGTCGGGTCTCTGCGCGTGCACGAGGCGCAGCAGCGCGACATCGTCCGCACCGCCCTGGGCTGAGGATGTCGCCGGCGCTGCGCTGGGGCATCCTCGGTGCCGGCGCGATCGCAGCGACGGTG
>JAYTRE010000012.1:0-4904 GCA_043746395.1 Pseudonocardiales bacterium | reverse complement strand
GTGACGTCTTCATCAGCGCCAGCCCCAGCGTCAACACCACCCTGGAAGGTTCGGCGAACGGCACCTGGGTGTCCTGGTATGCCACCTACGCAGCGTCGCCGCTGGTGATCGGTTACAACCCGAACAGCAGGTTCGCCGCGGACCTGAAGTCCAAGCCGTGGTATCAGGTCGTCACCGATACAGGGTTCCTGCTGGGCAGCACCGATCCCGCCACCGACCCCAAAGGAAAGCTCGCCGTCCAGGCGCTGACCACTGCCGCGAGCACCGAGAACGCACCGGCGCTGAAAGCGCTGGCGGCTTCGACGGCGAACGTCTACCCCGAGGAGACCCTCGTGGGACGTCTGCAGGCCGGGCAGCTCGACGCCGGGTTCTTCTACTCAAGCGAAGCCGCCGCCGCCCACCTCGCGACCGTGCCGCTGAGCGGGCTAAACCTAAAGGCGAGCTACACGGTGACGGTGCTGAACCAGGCACCCGACCCGGCCGGAGCGCAGGCATTCGTCGCCTACCTGCTCGGCCCTGCTGGGCAAGCCTTTCTGAAGCAGGACGGGTTCGAGCTGACCACCCCGCCAGCGGTGCACGGAACCGGGGTCCCAGCCAACCTCAGCGGCGTCCTGTCCGGGAAGTGACCAACCGGGCATCGTCTCGCAGCCCGCTGCCTTGGCTGGGTGGGCTGCTGGCCGTCTACCTGCTCCTGCCACTGGTGGCGTTCGTGGTGCGCTTCGCCGGTTCGCACGACCGCGGCTTTGCGACCCCGGGACTCTGGGCGGCCGTGGCAACCTCGACCGAGAGCGCCACCATCTCGACCCTGCTGATCGCCGTGTTCGGGATACCGCTGGCCAGGTGGCTGGCCCGCTCCGACGGCCGTCTGGGCGCCATCACGAGCGTCATCGTGCAGCTCCCGCTGGCGCTACCGCCGGTGATGAGCGGCATCCTGCTCATCTATCTCGTCGGCCCGTACACCACCATCGGCCGGTTCTTCGGTGGCCGACTCACCGATTCGGTCGTCGGCGTCGTGATCGCCCAGACGTTCGTCGCCGCGCCGTTTCTGATCATCGCCGCCCGATCCGCGTTCGCGGCGATCGACCCCGCTCTGGACGATCTCGCTGCCACCCTCGGACACCGGCCGCTTTCCCGGTTCCTGCGCGTCGACCTGCCTCTCGCCGCCGCGGGCATCCGCGCCGGTGTGTTGCTCACCTGGCTGCGCGCGGTCGGCGAATACGGCGCGACGGTGCTGCTGGCCTACCACCCCTACACCCTGCCGGTGTTCACCTACGTCCAGTTCTCCAGCACCGGCATCCCCACCACCCAGGCCCCCACCGCACTGGCCATCGCGATCGCCGCCGCCGTCCTGCTGCTCAGCCGACTGCGCTGGCCGGTCCTGCTGCGGCACCCAACTACCCTGCCCGAAGCCCGCAGCGCGCGCCCCGCCACCCCGACCACGGTCCGGTTCGACCTAGACCTCACCGTCGGCAGCTTCCACCTGCAACTCGCGCACCACGCCACCAGCCACCGCATCGCCATCCTCGGACCCTCCGGCGCCGGAAAAACGATCACCCTGCGCGCCCTTGCCGGCCTGCTCGGCCCGGACACCGGACCGGTGCGTTACAACGGCGACACCGTCACCTCGATCCCCACCGAAGTCCGCCGCATCGGCTACGTCCCCCAACACCACGGCTTGTTTCCGCACCGCACCGTCTGGCAACAACTGCTGTTCGCCACTGACGCCGACCCGCACCTCGCCGCCTGGTGGTTACACACCCTGCAGCTGGACGAGCTGCGCGACCGGCTCCCCCACCAGCTTTCGGGCGGTCAACGCCAACGCGTCAGCCTCGCCCAGGCCCTCACCCACACCCCCCGATTGCTGCTGCTCGACGAGCCGTTCTCCGCCCTCGACGCCCCGGTGCGCGACGAACTGCGCCGCGAGCTGCGGCGCCTGCAACGCGACAGCGGGCTGTCCACCGTCCTGGTCACCCACGACCCCGAAGAAGCCGCATTGCTCGCCGACGAAATCCTGGTCATCGACGACGGACGGCTCCTGCAAGCCGGGACCCGCTCGGAGGTCTACACCCGCCCTGCCACACCCCAGGTTGCCCGGCTGCTCGGCATCCAGAACCTTCATCCCGCCGTGATCAGCTCGCCTACGACGCTTGCGAGCGGGCAGCTGCAGATCACCGCCGACACCGGCTCGCTGCCCGCCGGCACCGACGTGCTCTGGTGCATCCGACCTGAACACATCACCATCGCCCCCCAGGGCGCGTACTCGGCTACCGTCGCCGACATCGCCGACATCGGCGCGCTCACGCTGCTCACCGTCCAGCTCACCGGCGGACCCGAACTGCGCATGCGCACCACCGACGCCGTCCGCCACGACATCAACGACAGCTGCCGGGTCGACCTCGATCCCGCAACGATCACCATCTGGCCCCGGGACGGCAACTCACGGGTGGGCGCCAGCGGTGACGCGGTGATCAATCCTCGCTGAAACGGCCGGTGGCACGCCTGAGTGCGGATCGACCTCTGGGTTAGGCCTGGACCGGCGCGAGGCCGACGGACATTTTCTGTCGGTGGTGATCACCATGGCGTACACACAACGGCGCGTGACTTCCTCCGCGGCACTGTTCGCTGGTACGCCACCTGCTTCACTCCCGACGGCCGCCAGATGGCTACGTGTCGGCCTCACAGGGTGACAATTAATGCTCAGAAGATGTGTGTTTTGATGGTCGTATCTCGTGGATCTTGTTGGCCGAGGAGTTGCTGTGGTCGACAAGAACTACCTACCCCGCCTCGCGGACGCCGACGTCGCGCGCGGCCTGCAGGCGCTGGGCGCTGTCGTCATCGAAGGCATTCAAAGCTGCGGCAAGACGGCAACAGCGCGGCAGTTCGCGGCGAGTGAGGTGCTGCTCGACAACCCGGCCAGTTCATCCTCACCGGGTCAGCGACGCCGCAAGACGACATCACCCGATCCTGCCCCCAATGGACCGACCCGGACCACAGCTAACCCACGGAAAACCCGGAAGCGCCCTAAAACATGACTCCCACGCCGAAAAGCCCGTGCGGATCGAGCGCGTCCTTGATTCGTCGGTTGAGCGCATGCGCCTCGGGACCAAGGTAGTCGGCCAGCCACATCTTCTTCAGCCGGCCGACGCCGTGTTCGCCGGTGATCGTCCCCCCGAGCTCGATGGCCAGCTCCATTATTTCGCCGTAAGCAAGGTGCGCCTGCTCGGTCTGCTGTGCGTCAGTAGGGTCGTGGACGATCAAGGGGTGGGTATTGCCGTCGCCCGCATGCGCGATGACTGCGATCTTCACATCTCGTCGCTGGGCAATCGTGGCAATTCCGCGGACCAGGTTCCCGAGCTGCGGAACAGGTACGCCGACATCCTCGAGCAGCAGTGGCCCCTGCCGCTCAACGGCGGGAATGGCCATCCGCCGCGCCGTAACGAACGCCTCGCCGACTTCGAGGTCTTCCGTGGCAAAGACTGCTGTGGCGGAGTTCAGCTCACAGAGCCTCGTCACCTCGAGGATGTCCGCTGCGGCAGCCTCGCTAGGTTCGTCGGACTGGACGACCAACATCGCCGCGGCGTCGCGGTCCAGGCCCATATGCGTCATGTCCTCAACCGCGTTGATCGAGGTTTGGTCCATGAACTCGAGCATCGCCGGACGCATTCGGCGCGAGATTGCCAGGACGCTGTCGGTGGCCGCTTCGAGCGTCGGAAACACGGCAACCAGTGTGTGCGGTGCACGTTGCGCGGGGATCAAGCGCAACACGATCTTGGTCACCACACCGAGGGTTCCTTCGCTTCCGACAAAGAGCTTGGTGAGCGAGTACCCGGCTACATCCTTCAGCCGCGGACCGCCGAGCTCGACGATGCTCGCGTCGGCGAGCACAACGGTCATTCCGAGTACGTAGTCGCTGGTAACGCCGTACTTCACGCAGCAGAGCCCGCCGGCGTTGGTCGCGATGTTGCCGCCGATCGAGCAGATCTCGAATGACGATGGGTCCGGCGGATACCAGAGTCCGTAGTCGGCGGCCGCGCGTTTTACCTCTGCGTTCAAGGCGCCAGGTTCAACGACGGCCGTTCGGGTCACCGGATCGATCTCGATCGAGCGCATCCGTTCCGTCGAGATCACCACGCACCCGTTGATTGCCGTAGCTGCGCCTGACAGCCCCGACCCTGCACCTCGAATCACGACTGGGACACGATGCTGTGCGGCGATGCGGACGACCTCTGAAACGTCTTGCGCGCAACCCACCCGCACCACAGCGATCGGCGTACCGGCGTCAGGGTCGTTAGCGCGGTCCCAACGGTATCCCGCCATCCGGTCCGCTTCGAGAACTACGGCACCTGGAGCGAGGCGCTCGGCGAGCTGCTCCAGGTCGGCTGTTAGCCCGTTTGACATTACGTCACCTTCCGCACTGCGAAGTGTCTCTACCATGGGGTCTAGGCCGAGCCGCCCTGTTCGAACGTGCCCATCGACAGCTGCCTTGCGGCAGCCTGCAGCAGCGGGACCGCCCGATCGATCAGCGCAGCGTGGACGCGCGCGACGGGTCCGGAAATCGACAACGCGGTCCGCATTGACCCGGGTGAGGACACCGCGACGGCGACACAGCGCACGCCGAGTTCCTGTTCCTCGTCGTCCACGCAATAGCCGAGGCGGCGAATGGCTGCCAGCTCGGCCAGCAGACGGGTCTCGGTCACAATCGTGTGGGTGGTGTGTGTGGCCATTCCGGTCCGACCCACCAGTTGAATGACCGTCGATTCATCGAGCTGCGCCAGCAATGCCTTCCCGACTCCGCTGGCATGCAAGTCGACTCTGCGTCCGGGCTCGGTGAACATCCGCATCGCGTGCGGCGACTGTACCTGGGCGACGTATTCGGCGCGATCTCCCGAGAGAATTGCCAGATT
>JAYTRE010000011.1:0-1999 GCA_043746395.1 Pseudonocardiales bacterium | reverse complement strand
TCGTCAGCGAAGCCGCGCGCTGGGGAATATCGCGCTCGCGCGCAATCGAAATCGTCGCAGGTATTCTCGATCGCGCGCCTGACGCCATCGCGTCAGCGCGAGACGAAACCGCCGGTCTGCCGGACGCGATCGTCGCAAATGTCGAACACCAGCTCGCAAGGCTTCGTCAGCCGTGAGTGTCAAATGGACCCGGTGGATCACGCCGAAGGACTAGCTATTCTTCGCTTCCGTGAGTTCGGACGGCGTTGATCTGACGCTGACGACGCACAGTTCGACGCGCGCGTAGCCGTCGATAGGTACGGCTGAGCGACACGAGAACAAGCGATCAACATCTACGCAGATCGATCGCTCTGTAGCCGCCGACGCAATGTACGGCTGCGGCCGGGTGGGCCTCGGCTACATCGCGACGCCGACTCGGTGGGCGCTGATCGAGCCGCATTTCACGGTGCCGCTGCTGTCGTGGTCGCCGCGCAAGCTGCTCGACCGGTACGTGCGCCTGACGGGCAAGGGCAACGTCTACAACGTCGATCCCCTCGGGCCGCCGGAGATCCGGGCTGGACAAGGCCGGCCTGCGGTGGGGGGACAGACGCTCGCGGTGTTCGACGAGTTGGTCCGGGTGGAGAACCCGACCGCCGCCGCCAAGCTGCTCGCTGCGTCGCCGGAGTGGGTGCGCCAGGCCGCAAAGCCGGCGCTGGGCACCAGCGAGCGCAGCGGCTAGGGCCCCCGATGCGCCCACGGTTGCTGACAACGTGAGCACCAGCACGACGTCGCGCACACCGGCTCCGGCAGGCGCTGGGATAAAGATAATCCCCAAAGCCACCGCGAAGGCCGCACCACCAATTGCCAGCGCCACGCCGTGCAGTCCGTGCGCACCCATGGTGTGGGTGATGACGAACAAATGCAGTCCGATGAGCAGCCAGCTCGCCGTCGCCCATGCGATCGCAATGACGATGCTTCGAGGCGGTAGCCGCTGCCCGACCGGCTCGCGGCCGCGGGGCTCACGATCTGGGACAGGTCATCCTCCCCCCGGAGAGCCAGGGGCGCTGTAGGAATATGACCCCCACCGATGGACGGTGTGCCTTGCCTGCAGGGCGTATGAGAATGCCCGTGGTCCAACTCGTCGATCGACGACGCTCAACGACCAACCCTGCTCAAAGCCGGGGGCAGACCGCGCATATCAGCGCCGAGACATCGAACATCGAGGATGGGCGGACACGACCGTATTCATGCCGACCTCAGGGTTATGCCGATCTGGTGCTCGATCGCCGGTGGGTCAGGGAGCCTCTGTTGATTTGGTCGGCATAACGCACGGCTTGGGGTGATGCTCCCCTTCATCGTTTCCGGTGAAGGAGGATCAGATGTTTGGGGAGAAGACCGAGGTCGCGGTTCTGGATGTGGCCGGGGTGAGCGGGCCGTTGGAGGGGTTCGTCGCCTATCTGCGTGAGCAGCGGGGTGTGTCCCCGTTGACGATCTCGGCCTACGTTGCGGATGTTGATCGCTTTCTGGCCGGTCGTTGCGATGGCAGGCTGCTCGAGCTGACCGCCTCCGAGGTTTCGAAGGCAGTGCTCGGGGAGATGGCTGCTCGGTCGCTGGCATCGGTGCGGCGATACGGGTGCGCGCTGCGGTCGTTCCTGCGCTATTGCCAGATGGCCGAGCTGGTCAAGACCGACCTGTCGGCCGCGGTGCTGCCGGTGTCAGGTCGACGACGCTCGCTGCTGCCGTGCGGCATCAATGAGGCGCAGGCGATCGCGCTGCTGGCTGCCTGCGATCGCCAGCGGCGGTGGGACGGCGGGACTACGCGGTGGTCGTGCTACTTCTTCGGCTCGGGCTGCGTGCGGCCGAGGTCGCGACGCTGCGGCCCGACGAGCTCGACTGGCGTGCCGGACAGGTCAAAGTGCATGGCAAGGGCGGACGCGTCGATGAGCTGCCGCTCCCGGTTGACGTCGGGGAGGCGATCACCGGCTATCTGCGCCACGGCCGCCCCCGTGTCGAGGTCCGG
>JAYTRE010000010.1:0-1946 GCA_043746395.1 Pseudonocardiales bacterium | reverse complement strand
CCGCTTCGGGCACAGGCGCGAGGCACACCATGCCAGAGCCGGTGCCCGCCAGGGCTGCTATCGCTGCCCGGGGTCGAGATGTTCATCTGTTGTTCCGGCGCGTGCCAGATCCGGTTCCCCTGGTCGGCGCGCGCAGCAATACTGGAGCCGTGGCGTATGACGAGGATCTCGCGAACCGCCTGCGCGAGACGCTACCGGGCGAGCCGGGCCTGACCGAGAAGCGCATGTTCGGCGGTCTCGCGTTCCTGATCAATGGCAATCTGGCCGTGAGCGCGAGCAGCCAGGGTGGGGTTTTGCTGCGCGTTGACCCAGCACACACCGACGCGCTGCTCCGGTAGCCACCCGCGCAACCGTTCGTCATGCGTGGACGAGAGCTGGCCGGTTGGCTCCGTCTCGACACGCGGGCGCTTGAGGCGGACGCCGATTTCGAGCGCTGGGTGCGCCTGGGTGTCAGCTACGCACAGTCACTGCCACCCAAGTAGCCGGCGCCTGCGGCGGTGCATCTCCGGGAGCGCACCGCGTGTTTGGGCCAGATGGTCACGCACGGTAACTGGCGCCGACGCGTGCCGTCCTGGAGGTATGTGCCGCAACATCAAGCTCCTGCACAACTTCGAGCCCACCGCCACCGACGACGAGGTCCATGCCGCTGCCCTGCAGTTCGTCCGCAAGGTGAGCGGCACGGCCAATCCGTCCGCGGCGAACCAGGCGGCCTTCGACGCTGCCGTCGCCGAGATCGCCCACGTAACCGGGCACCTGCTCGAGGTTCTCGTGACGACCGCGCCGCCGCGCGACCGCGACGTCGAGGCCGCCCGGGCCCGTGAGCGCAACGACAAGCGCTTCGGCTCACGCGCCAGCGTGCGGTAGGGAAACGCGCGCGCTCAGCCCGGTCCGACCAGCGCCTCGATCAGCGCGGCTGCAGTTGGGCAGCGGTTCAGCAACTCCCCCACGTGGGCCCTCGTGCCGCGCAACGGTTCTAGCATCGGCACCCGCACCAGCGACTCCCGGCCCACGTCGAAGATCACCGAATCCCACGACGCGGCAGCGACCGAGACGCCGTAGCGGCGCAGGCACTCGCCGCGGAAGAACGCGCGGGTGTCCTCCGGCGGGGAGTCCACCGCGCCTTCTGCGGCGCCGGCCGTGAGCAGGGTGCGCATCGCACCGCGGTCGACAAGGCGGTGGTACAGGCCCTTTTCCGGGCGGATGTCGGAGTACTGCAGGTCGACGAGCGCGAGCCGCGGCGCGTCCCAGTCCAGCGAATCGCGCTCGCGGTAGCCCTCCAGCAGTCGCAGCTTGGCGACCCAGTCGAGCTCGCCGGCCAGTTGCATCGGATCGCTGCCGAGGCGCTGTAGCACTGACTCCCACCTGGCGAGCACGTCGCGGGTCTGCTCATCGGCGTCGGTTCCGAACCTGTCGTCAACGAACTTGCGCGCCCGGTCGAGGTACTCGCCCTGCACCTGCAGTGCGGTGCAGGTGCGGCCGTCGACGAGTTGGACGAGGTGACGCAGTGCCGGGTCGTGCGACACCGCGTGCAGCTCCCGCACCGGCGCGACGATGGCTAGATCGTCGGCGAGGAAGTTCTCCTCGATCATGGCGAGTACCAGGGCGGTGGTGCCCAGCTTGAGATACGTCGAGATCTCGGACATGTTCGCGTCGCCGATGATCACGTGGAGCCGGCGGTAGAGCTCGGCGTCGGCGTGCGGTTCGTCGCGGGTGTTGACGATCGGGCGCTTGAGGGTCGTCTCCAGCCCGACCTCGACCTCGAAGAAGTCGGCGCGCTGCGAGATCTGGAAGCCCGCCCCGCGCCCGTCCTGGCCGATGCCGACCCGGCCGGCTCCGCAGATAACCTGTCGCGTGGTGAAGAACGGCACCAGGTGCCGCACCAGTGACGCAAAGGGCGTGGACCGGCTGCACAGGTAATTCTCGTGCGCGCCGTAGGAGGCACCTTT
>JAYTRE010000009.1:0-11826 GCA_043746395.1 Pseudonocardiales bacterium | reverse complement strand
CCGGCGGCGTACATGCGCTCTTCAACGTCCACGGTGAGCGGGAAGAAGTCCAGGCCGTCGCGGGGGGACTTTCCGGCTGTCGTCGCCGACAACAGCATGGTGTCTTCGTCGAGGTAAGCAACCACGGATCCGGCAGCCTGCTTGGCCAGCCGTCCGGTCTCGAAGCGGATGGTGCGGGTGCCGAAGCTCCCGTTGTCGATGGTGGCAACGGTCTCGAAAATGCCGGCGTCGTGCTGGTTGGTCTCCGTCACGGAGTACCCCTCTCGTACGTCAGGCGGGCCGATGGCGCGGAAGCGACCATGGCGCAAGCCCTGGGTGGGCGCCGAAGGCACATGCGACGTACGAGCTGCACCTCTTGTGGGTGCCGGTCTTCGATCGAAGCGGGCGGACGCGACGGTCCGGCCGCCACTACCGAGGACCGGCGTCCTCGAAGTCGCAAGGACGCGGGTGTGCGTCCGGCAGTGAATATTCGGTTGTAATGCAGGCAGGAGCGGCCCCGGCGGGGCCGCTTCCCGACGAGCTATCGGCGCAGGCCGAGGCGCTCGATGATCGAGCGGTACCGGTTGATGTCGGTCCGGTACAGGTAGTTGAGCAGGCGGCGGCGCTGGCCGACGAGCAGCAGCAGGCCGCGCCGGCTGTGGTGGTCGTGCTTGTGCATCTTCAGGTGCTCGGTGAGGTCGCTGATGCGCCTCGACAGCATCGCGACCTGCACCTCGGCCGAACCTGTGTCGCTATCGGTCGCGCCGTATTCGGCGATGAGCTGCTTCTTGACGTCGGTGGCCAGCGGCACGGACGACTCCTTCGGTTGCGATGCAGGGCGCCCCACCGGATGGAATCACGATGGGAGAGGCAACGCTCACTGCGCAGGCCGCGCGGGCGCGTACCTGTGGACAAGGCTACCAGCCTGCGCTGGTTGCCCGGCCCCGGGCCGGCAACCGTGGCCTCGGCGCACGGCTAGCCGGGCGACGCACCAGCCAACTCGACTCAGCCAGCGGCGTTGATCGCCCGGGTACGTGCCACATCGAGGTGCATCTGCGCCACGAGGGTGTCGACACTGTCGAAGCGCTCCATGCCGCGCAACCACTGGACGAACTCCACGCCGAGGGCGTCGCCGTACAGGTCCCCGTCGTAGTCGAGCAGGTAGGCCTCCACCCTGCGCTGGCGCACGTCGAAGGTGGGGTTGGTGCCCACCGAGATCGCGGCGCTACCAAGCGGTGGTCCGGCCACGGTGCGGCCCCACTCGTCCAGGCGCACGACGCGCCCGGCGTACACCCCATCGGCGGGCACGGCGGCCCAGGCGTCGGTGCGCAGGTTTGCGGTCGGGAAGCCCAGTTCGCGCCCGCGCTGGTCCCCGCGCTCGACGATTCCGTCGACGCGGTGCGGCCGACCAAGCGCCTCGGCAGCGGCCCGCATGTCGCCGGCGAGCACACAGGAGCGCACGTAGGTCGCACTGATCGGCGTGCGGTCCGGTTCGCACAGCAATTCGATGCCGTGCGTGGTGAAGCCGAAGGTGTTGCCGAGTGCGTGCAAGCGGGCCACGTCGCCGGCCGCCCGATGGCCGAACCGGAAGTTCTCGCCGACGACGACCGCCGACGCGTGCAACTGGGCGACCAGGGCGTAGTGGGCAAACTCGTCAGGGGGCATCCGGGAGAACTCGAGGGTGAACGGCAGGGCGCAGAAGACGTCGACTCCGAGTGCCTCCACCAACTCGGCCCGTCGCACGATGCTCGTGAGCACCGGGGGGTGCGAGCCGGGCCGCACCACCTCGGAGGGGTGCGGGACGAAGGTGAGCAGCACGCTCGGCACACCGCGCTCGCGGGCGAGAACGACGGCCCGGCTGATGATCTCGGCGTGCCCGCGGTGGATGCCGTCGAAGACTCCGATGGTGACCACGCAGTGGCCCCAACCGGTGGGAACCGCGTCGAGTCCGCGCCAGCGCTGCACGTCGCGAGAGCCTACTGGCACTCCCGTTGAGTGACGTATCGTCAAGATCTGAGACCGGAAATTCGCCGTCACTCGACGCGGGGCTACGTCACTCGACGCGGGGCTACGTCACTCAACCGGCTGGGGTGAACACCAGAATCGGGTGAGCGCGGCCGTCGGACTCCCGCAGCAGGGCGACGACCGCTCCGTCCGGGTCGATCGCGGCATACGCACCCGCCGCACCCGTGCCGTCCAGCGACTTGCCGTAGGACAGCGCCCGCGCCTCGTCAGCGCTGACCGCCCGTACTGCCATCGCGGCGCGCACCGCGTCGCCCAGCGGCAGGGTGACCGGATCGTCGAGGGTGGCGAGCTGTTCGAGCGTGCGGGCCGACGCCAGCGTGAACGGCCCGACCCGCGTACGGCGCAGCGCGGTGAGATGCCCGCCGACCCCCAGCCCCGACCCCAGGTCGCGGGCCAGCGCGCGGATGTAGGTACCCGACGAGCACTCGACCTCGACGTCGACATCGAGCAGCTGTGCCGTCGGGCGGCGCAGGGCCAGCACGCCGAAGCGCGACACCGTGACCGGCCGCGCCGGCAATTCGACCACCTCGCCGGCACGAACCAGCTGGTAGGCGCGCCGACCGTCGATCTTGATCGCCGAAACCGAGCTGGGCACCTGCAAGATGTCGCCACTCAGCGCGGCAATGCCCGCCCCGACCTCGGCGGCTCCGACGTCGGCGGCGGACGCGGACGCCACGCTGATCAGCTCACCCTCGGCGTCATCGGTGACGGTGGCCTGACCCAGCCTGATAGTGGCGGTGTAGGCCTTGTCGGCGAGCACCAGGTGGTGCAGCAGCCTGGTCGCCTTGTTCACGCCCAGGACGAGGACGCCGGTGGCCATGGGATCGAGCGTGCCCGCGTGGCCGACGCGCCGGGTGTGGGCCAGGCGGCGCAGGCGGCCCACCACGTCGTGGGAGGTCCAGCCCGCCGGCTTGTCCACGAGGACCAGCCCATCGCCGACGCGCTCCGGCCCGGACGATCCGGCGCTGTCAGTCACGTGCCCACCCCCAGGACGGCCCAGCGCCCGTCGCGCGTGCGCACCAGCATGCCGACCAGGCGCACCAGGATGAACGCGGTCAGCCCGGCCCAGACCCCGCCGATCCCCCAGTGCCAACGCAGTGCGGCCAGGTTCAGCGGGGCGAACGCTCCCAAGGCGGCAACGATCGTGATCGTCCGCAGGAACGCGACATCGCCCGCCCCGATGAGCACGCCGTCGAGGGCGAACACGACACCGGCAGCCGGCAGCATCCCGACGAACCACGGCCACAGCAGCTGCGTCTGGTGGACGACTGCGGGCGAGGAAGTGAACAGCCGCGGCACGACCGACGCCCCGGCGGCCAGGAGCGCCCCGAATACGAGTCCGGCGCACAGGCCCCACCGCGCGACCTGCCAGGCCATCCGCTGCGCGCCGGCGGCGTCAGCACGGCCCAGCGCTGCCCCCACCAGTGACTGCGCGGCGATGGCGAAGGAGTCCAGCAGCAGCGCGGTGAACTCCCACAGTTGCAGCCCGATCTGGTGTGCCGCGATCTGCGCCGTGCCGATCCGGGCCGCCACCGCGGCGGCGCTGAGGAACGCGGCCTGGAAGGCCGCCGAGCGCAGCACGAGGTCGCGGCCGACGAGCAGCTGCGCCCGCATGATCGTCCAGTCCGGGCGCAGGGTTCCGGCGGCACTCCGCGCGGCACGCAGGAATAGCACTCCCCCGAAGCATTGCGCGGCCACGTTGGCCAGCGCCGATCCGACGAGGCCCATCCCCAGCGGGTAGACGAGCACTGGGGACGCCACCGCTGACAGGGCATTGGCACCCAGCACGATCCGTACCGGTTCGCGGGTGCGCTGCACACCGCGCATCCAGCCATTGCCGGCGAGCACGAGCAGCACGCCGGGCAGGCCGATGACCGCGACCCGAAACCACGACTCGGCGGCGTGTCGGGTGGCGCCGGTGCCCCCTGCCAGCAACTGGGTCAAGGGTCCGGCGAATGCCTCGCCCAACGCGACGAGCACCGCGCCAATACCCAGCGCGAGCCAGGACGCCTGCACTCCCTCGTTGACGGCGGCCGCCACCCGTCCCGCCCCGAACCACCGCGCGGCGCGGCCTGTGGTGCCGTACTCGACGAACGTGCCGACGATCGTCAACAGCGCCATGATCGCGGCGGCCACCCCGAGCCCGGCCAGCGGCACTACCCCCAGATGCCCGACGACGGCTGTGTCGACGAGCAGGTACAGCGGCTCAGCGGCGAGCACCACGAATGCCGATGCCGCCAAGGCCAGCAGCCGACGCGTGGTCGCGTCCCCGGGCGCGGTCACCGGTCGGCGACGGGGCTGACCGAGTCGACCAGCCAACGACCGTCGACAACGCGCATGCTCACCTGCAGCCGCGGCGTGGCCGGCAGCCGCTGGATTCCGGACGGGGCGATGTCGGTGGTCTGGGCCGCGACCAGCAGCACCACCGTGTTGCCGGAGGCCGACATCACCGCCAAGCCGACGACCTGACCGGATGTGTCGTACCCGCCGGCCCGCATCGAGCTCAGGACCGCAGCCCGCCGCGCGAGCAACCCCGCGCGCAGTGAGGCGGTTGCGCCAGCCAGCGCGCGCGCGTAGTCGGCCGCGAAGTTCGCGCGCAGGTAGGACAGCAGCCGCTGCACCTCGACCAGACCGGCCACGGCCGCGGCGATCAGCTGCGGACTGCCCGGCGGCGACACGACTGGTCCCAGGCCCTGCTGCAGCACGCTGACCAGCCAGTGCCCGCCGACGAGCTGGAGCGTCACCCCGACGACGAGCGGCGACACGACGGGGACCCGCTTCGCAGCGACCCCGCTCGTGACGGCCTCGAGACCGAACACGAGCGCGCTCGCGATCGTGTTGTCGGGCGACAGCGCGCAGATCCCCGCATCCTGGGCGAGGAAGGTCTGCACCGTGCGTTTCGCGATCGCGGACCGCTGCACGGTGGTCAGCATCGAATTCTGGTAGCTGGTCCGGAACAGGCCCGTGGTCGCGGCCGCACCGCTAGCCCGGTCAGCGGCGAGGTGCCGGTAGTCGTAGCTGGCGATCGCGGTCACGTCCGCGGTCGCCGCCGTGACGACCGCCGCCGCCCGGCTCGGGTTGCTGAGCACCGCCGTCGGTGCCGCGGCGATGCCCGGGCCCCGGGGCACCCGGGTGGTGACCGAGCGCCGTTCGCTGAAGACGATCACCCCGACCGATGCGAGCAGCCCCGCGACGAGCACTGCCGCGACGACGGGCCACTCCCGCCTGCGCGGAGCACGCCGGCGCGACGTCATGCCCCGAGATCGTCCTCGGCCGGCTCGCGCGGTTTGCGGTAGGGGTCCGGGTCACCGGCCGGCACGGCGCCGTCGCGGACCCGCAGTACCTGTGCATCGGCCTCGGCAGCCACCTCGAGCAGCTTGTCGATGTACTTCGCGTTCTCCGGCAGCGAGTCGAGCACGAACGTCAGCGTCGGGGTGAACCGGACCCCGGTCTGGCGGCCGACCTCGCTGCGCAGCACACCCTTGGCCGACTCCAGCGCCGCCGCCGTGTAGATCCGTTGCGCCTCATCGCCCAGCACGGTGTAGAAGATCGTCGCGTCGTGCAGGTCGCCGGTGACCCGGACATCGGTGATCGTCACCATGCCCAGGCGCGGGTCCTTGACCTGCATTTCGATGCCCGTCGCGACGATCTGCTTGATCCGTCCGGCCATCCGGCGCGCGCGCCCCGCGTCAGCCATGTCGTCCTCCCACTGGTGATCCCGGTCGTCGTACCGGCCGCCTCGACGCAGCGAGGTTCCCGGATCAGGCGCGCGGCTTCTCCCGCAGCTCGTAGGTCTCGATGACGTCGTCGATCTTGAGGTCGTTGAACGACCCCAGGCCGATGCCGCACTCGAAACCGTCCCGGACCTCGGTGGCGTCCTCCTTGAACCGCTTGAGGGAGTCCACAGTTAGGTTGTCGGCCACCACGACCCCGTCGCGGATCAGGCGCGCCTTGCCGTTGCGCCTGATCAGCCCACTGCGGACCAGCGAGCCGGCGATGTTGCCGATCCGCGGGACGCGGAAGACCTCGCGGATCTCGGCGGTACCGAGTTGCACCTCTTCGAACTCGGGCTTGAGCATGCCCTTGAGCGCCGCTTCGATCTCGTCGATCGCCTGGTAGATCACGGTGTAGTAGCGAATGTCGACGCCTTCGCGCTCGGCCGCTTCGCGCGCCTTGCCTTCGGGGCGCACGTTGAAACCGATGACGACCGCATCCGAGGCGATGGCCAGGTTGATGTCATTCTCGGTGATCGCACCGACCCCGCGCCCGATGACGCGCAGCGCCACCTCGTCCTTGTCGTCGCCGATGTCGATGCCCACCAGCGCGTCCTCGAGAGCTTCCACCGAACCGGAGACGTCGCCCTTGATGATGAGGTTGAGCCGCTGCACCTCACCGGCGGCGAGCGCCTTGTCCAGATCATCGAGCGAGATCCGCCGACGAGTCGACGCCAGCTGGGCGTTGCGCTCCCGCGCGGAACGACGGTCGGCGATCTGGCGAGCGATGCGGTCCTCGTCCACGACGAGGAACGAGTCGCCCGCGCCGGGCACGGAGGTCAGCCCGAGCACCTGCACAGGACGCGCCGGCCCGGCGATGTCGACCGGGTCGCCGTTCTCGTCGAGCATCGCCCGCACCCGCCCGAAGGCGTCGCCGGCGACGACCGAGTCGCCGATGTTGAGCGTGCCGCGCTGGATGAGCAGGGTGGCCACCGGCCCGCGACCGCGGTCCAGGCGAGCCTCGATGACGATGCCCTGGGCGTCCTGCTCGGGGTTGGCCCGCAGGTCCAGCGCCGCGTCGGCGGTGAGCAAGATGCCCTCGAGCAGGCCGTCGATGTTGGTGTTCGACCGGGCCGAGACGTCGACGAACAACGTATCGCCGCCGTACTCCTCGGCGACCAGCCCGTACTCGGTGAGCTGCTGGCGCACCTTGGCCGGGTTGGCGCCCTCCTTGTCGATCTTGTTCACCGCAACGACGATCGGCACCTCTGCCGCCTGGGCGTGGTTGAGCGCCTCGATGGTCTGGGGCATGACGCCGTCGTCTGCGGCCACGACCAGCACCACGATGTCAGTGGTGGCCGCGCCGCGGGCCCGCATTGCGGTGAACGCCTCGTGACCCGGCGTGTCGATGAACGTGATGGCGCGGCTGTTGCCGTTGTGCTCGACGTGGACCTGGTAAGCGCCGATGTGCTGGGTGATACCGCCCGCCTCGTCGCCCATGACGTTGGTCTTGCGGATCGCGTCCAGCAGGCGCGTCTTGCCGTGATCGACGTGACCCATCACGGTCACGACCGGCGGTCGTGCGATGAGCAGTTCGTCGGCGCCCTCGTCCTCGCCGAAAGTGAGGTCGAAGGACTCGAGCAGTTCGCGATCCTCGTCCTCGGGGCTGACGACCTGGACCTGGTAGTTCAGCTCGGCGCCGAGCAGCTGCAGGGTCTCCTCGTTCACCGACTGGGTGGCTGTGACCATCTCGCCCAGGTGGAAAAGCACCGTGACCAGGGCCGCGGGGTTGGCGTTGATCTTCTCGGCGAAGTCCGACAGCGACGATCCACGTGGCAACCGCAACGCCTCGCCGTTACCACGCGGCACCTGAACGCCGCCAAGCGACGGGGCCGACATGTTGTCGAACTCCTGGCGCCGCTGCTTCTTGCTCTTGCGTCCGCGCGCGGGACGCCCGCCCTGCCGGCCGAAGGCACCGGCAGTTCCGGCACCGCGGCCACGGCCACCCGGGCCGCCGCCGCCGGGACGACCACCCGGACCGCTGCGGTAGGGACCGCCTGCGCCGCCACCGGCCGGAGCTGCGCCGGCGGCACCGCCAGGACCACCGCGGTAGCCACCGCCCGCAGCCGGGCGCCCGGCCCCTGGCGCACCGGGCCGGGTACCGGGTCCACCAGGACCGCCGGCCCGTCCGCCGGGCGCGCCGGGACCACTGGGACCGCCGGGGCGTGGGCCACGTCCGGGGACCGTGCCGTTACTCGGTCGCGGCGGCATCATGCCGGGATTGGGACGTGGGCCGCCGGGGCCGGGCCGCAGGCCGGCCGGCCGCGGCGGCATGGCGCCAGTGGGACCGGCTGGGCGGGGAGCGGCGGGACGCGATGCGGCAGCGCCACCGCCGACCCCGAACGGGTTGTTGCCGACCCGTGGGCCGGGACGTGCGCCGGGTGTGGCCGCGCGCGGTGCGGCAGAGCCGTCGCTCAGCGGCGCCGGCGCCGCGACGATCGTCGCGGGCATCTCGACTGCTGCGGCAGGGGCGGGTGCGGGCAGGGACTCCGGTTCGCTTACCGGAGCCGGTGCGGGCGCGGCGGCCTCCTTGGCGGGAGCCTTCTTGGCCGGTGCTGACGCGCCGGGCGCGGCGTCCGGGTAAGCCTCACGCAGGCGCCGGGCGACCGGGGGTTCGACGGTGGACGACGCGCTCTTGACGAACTCGCCCAGCTCGCCGAGTTTGGCGAGCAGATCCTTGCTGGAAACGCCGAGCTCCTTCGCGAGCTCGTGTACGCGGGCCTTGCCTGCCACTGGACTCCTTCGAAAGGACCGGGCGGCATCCCGCACGGCCCCACTAGAGGGGGGACTTGCTCATTGCTGGCGCTTCATCGAGTGCCCATTGCTCGTCAACTCCTGCGGGGTTCCGCTGGTCGGTGTCATCACATGCGCTGCCACGTACTCCCGGACCGGTGTCGGGTCCAGCGGCCGGGGCACCTTTAGTGCCCGGGCGTAGGCCCGGCGCCGCTCGGCGAGCTCCGCACATTCCGGGTCACGGTGCAACCACGCACCGCGGCCGGGTGTGCGGCGACGCGGGTCGGGCACCACGGGCAGCGGTTCGGGCCCCCGGGCGGGTTGCTCCGCGGGCCCAGATCCAGCCTGACCGATCGCGCCCGGCGCCACGACGACGCGGACTAACTCGGCGGCCGCCGCGCGCTTCCGGCATCCGATGCAGGTCCGTACCGGGCCCGTGGGCCCGGCCTGACCGGATTCGGCTGCCGTCGACGAACGAGCGACCGGGGCCAAGTCTACCCCTCGCCGAGCGGGTCGGCCTCAACCGAGGCCACCGCAGCCTCGGCATCGCTGTGGATGTCGATGCGCCAGCCGGTCAGGCGGGCGGCAAGTCGCGCGTTCTGCCCTTCGCGCCCGATCGCGAGCGACAGCTGGAAGTCCGGGACCACCACCCGCACCGACTGGGTGCTGAGATCGACCACCTCCGCGGACACCGCGTTGGCCGGGGAGAGGGCGTTGCCGACGTAGGTCGCCGGGTCCTCGGCATAGTCGATGATGTCGATCTTCTCGCCGTGCAGCTCCGCGACGACGTTGCGCACCCGTTGACCCATCGGGCCGATGCACGCCCCCTTCGCATTGAGGCCGCTGACGAGGCTGCGAACGGCGATCTTGCTGCGGTGGCCCGCTTCCCGCGCCACGCCGACGATCTCGACGCTGCCATCGGCGATCTCGGGCACCTCGAGGGCGAACAGCTTGCGCACCAGGTTGGGGTGGGTCCGGCTCACCGATACCTGCGGGCCGCGCATGCCGCGCGAGACGCCGACCACGTAACACTTCAACCGGGAGCCGTGGGCGTACTGCTCACCAGGCACCTGCTCGGACTGCGGCAGGGTCGCCTCGAGCTTGCCGATGTCGACGAGCACGAGACCGCGCAGCGCGGCCTGCGCATCGGCCTGGATGACGCCGGTGACGATGTCGCCTTCGCGCCCCGAATACTCCCCGAACGTCTGGTCGTGCTCGGCGTCGCGCAGGCGCTGAAGGATTACCTGGCGGGCGGTCATCGCCGCCACCCGACCGAAGTCGGTCGGGGTGTCGTCGAATTCCTCGATCAGGTCGCCTTCGGGGCTGATCTCCTGGGCCCACACCACGATGTCGCCGCTCTTGCGGTCGATGTTCACGCGGGCGTGCGGCATCGGATGCGGGGTGTGCTTGTAGGCCGTCAGCAGCGCCGCCTCCAGGGTGTCGACGATGGTGTCAAAGGAAATCTCCTTCTCGCGTTCGATGCTGCGCAATGCGGCGATGTCGACCGTGACCATGGCTCAGTCCTCCTCTGCGGAGTGGTGCGCTCCGCCGGTATCATCCGGTCGGGCGAACTCCACCTGGACCTTGCCCGGGCCGAGCTCGCCCCAAGCGAGTTCGCGGACCGCACCGGTCACGTCCAGCGAGACGGCGGCCTCGCTCACGGCGAGCACCCGGCCGGTGACCGGCTGCTGGCCGGCGGTCGTCTGGACGAGGCGGCCCACGGCGCGCCGCCAATGGCGCTGCTCGGTCAGCGGGCGGTCCACGCCCGGCGAGCTCACCTCGAGGACGAACGGCGCGGCGAAATCACGCCCGCCCGGCGTGTCCGAGTCGAGAGCGTCGGAGACGGCCCGGCTGATCTCGGCGACGGCGTCCAAGTCGATGCCGCCGTCGCGGTCGACGACGACCCGGATCAGGCTGCGTCGCCCGGCGCTGGTGACGCCCACGTCTTCAAGGTCGTAGCCGATACCGGCGACGACCGGGGCGAGCAAGTCACGCAGCTGCTGGCGCAGTAGGTCCGCGGACCGGCCGGCGGTGGCGGGCGCCATACGTGCCTCCTTCTGGTCCAGCGTCTGCAGTTGTGGGAGTGAGCGTATCGGCTCTGCCAGACTTGTAGCGCCATGGATGACCCAGCCGGCCGGGACGACCCCGCCTCCACGCCCGCGGGGCCCACGGCACCCGCTGCGTCCACTGCACCCACTCCGCGCGTGACCCGGCGCAGCGTGCTGCTCGGCGGTGCGGGCATCGTCATGGCCGCCGGCGCCGGTGCTGGCGTCGCCGGCCTGCGGCCGCGGCCGGCCCCGGCGCGTGCACCGCAGCCGCCGGCCATCCTGGTCCAGGCGCTGGCGGCCGAACGGGACCTGCTCGCGGCGGTCGCGGCCACGAGCGCTGCGCACCCCGAGCTGGGCAGCCTGCTCACCCAGCTGGCTGGCGATCACCGCGACCATGAGCGGGCGTTCGTCACGATGCTGGCGGACTACCCGGGGGCGGCAACCCCGACCGGCGTCCCCACACCGCCGCCCCCGGACACAGCGCTTGGGCTGCGCGCCGTGGAGCAGCGCGCCGCCGATGCCGCCGCGGCGCACGCCGCGGCGCTGTGGGGCGCCGAGGCCACCCTGCTCGCCAGCATCGCGGCCTGCGAGGCCGGCCACGCGGAGCTGCTCCAGTGAGCGCTCGCGCGAACGGCAGGAGGATCGGCACGCCGGCAGGCGTGCTCGGATCCCGAGGCCGCCCGAACGTAGCGAGCGGCGGGCGAGGGATCCAGTGAGCGCGCTGGTCCTCGCCTGGCAGGGCGCGCTGGCGCAGGAGGAGCGCTCGGTCTTTGGCTACGGTCTGCTCGGCCCGTATCTGGTGATCCCGGCCCAGATATCCCAGGCGGGAACCTGCCTGCGGGCGCACGCCGAGCTGCGCGACGTGACGATCGCTGCCCTCGTGGCGGCGGGGCAGCCGCCACCGGCGCCGCCGGCCGACTACCCGGAGCTCTACCCCGTCTCACGCGGACGCTCGGCTGTCGAACTGGCCGTGCGTCTCGAACAGGATGCGGCCCGGGCGTGGCGCTATCTGTACGCCGTGGCAGCCTCGACGCCTGGGGCTCAGGCGCGGTCGCTGCGGCCGCTCGCCCAGCGGGCTCTGATCGACAGCGCGGTGCGGGCCACCACGTGGCGGCAGGCAGTGACCCCGGCGACCGCCACGGTGGCCTTTCCCGGGATCTGAGCAGTCCTTCAGAACCCGGTGCCGTGAAACGGTGCGCGCTCGGCGAGCAGCGCCCGGTCGACCCGGGCGAGCAGCGCGGCATCGTCGTAGCCGACCCGGCCGGCTG
>JAYTRE010000008.1:0-3480 GCA_043746395.1 Pseudonocardiales bacterium | reverse complement strand
GACGACCGGCGAGGACGTAGGACCAGCGCGCCCGGACCAGCGAACTCACCGAGAGGTAGGCGAATCCGGCCACGGCGGTAGGCAGCACCAACGTCCAGTCGGGCCACCTGCGCGTGAGCGCGACGGCGAGGGCGACAGTGGCCACGGCGTGCACGACCGAGGCCGGGACGAGCAGCCGGCGCTGCCCCCAGCGGTCGCTGAGGCGGGCCAGCACCGGGTTGCCCGCGCCGTTGGCGAGCACGTACACGCCGCTCAGCACCCCGGCGAACCCGTAGTGGCCGCTGCGCGCCGAGACGATCAACACCAGGCCGATCGGGTAGATCGCGATCGGGGCCCGCATCAGGAAGGCGGCGGCGCAGAACGCGGCCGAGCCCGGGGCGCGGAATGCCGCGCGGTAGGTGGCGAAGATCGCAGCCGCCCTAGAACCCCAGCCGATCCAGCTTCTTGGGATCGCGCTGCCAGTCGGACTCGACGGCCACATGCAGGTCCAGGTGCACCCGGCTGGCCAGCAGCGCCTCGATCCCCGCGCGGGCCGTCGTCCCGATCCGCTTCAACCGCGCTCCGCCAGTGCCGATGATGATGCCCTTCTGGCTGGACCGTTCGAGGTGGATGGTCGCGTAGATCTCCACGAGGCCGGGGTTGTCGGCCCGCGGCCCTCGCTCCTCGACGGTGACCGCAATGGAGTGCGGCAGCTCGTCGCGCACCCCGTCCAGCGCCGCCTCGCGGATCAGCTCGGCGATACGGGTGTCCAGGTCGTTGTCGGTGGTCACGTCGTCCGGGTACAGCATCGGTCCTTCGGGCAGCCGACAAACGAGCAGCTCGGCGAGCAGGTCCACCTGCTCGCCTGCGACGGCCGACACCGGCACGACGTCGACGAACGCACCGAGGCGGTCGAGGGCCACCAACTGCTGGGCGACCTGGTCGCGCGAGGCCTTGTCGGTCTTGGTGAGGATCGCCACGACCGGGCAGCGCAGCGCCGCCAGTTCGGCGGCGATGAACCGATCGCCGGGGCCGACCAGTTCGTCGGCCGGGACGCAGAAGCCGACGACATCGACCTGGGTCAGGGTGGCGCGCACGACGTCGTTGAGGCGCTGGCCGAGCAAGGTACGCGGGCGGTGCAGGCCCGGGGTGTCGACGAGGATCAGCTGCGCGTCCGGGCGGGTGAGGATGCCGCGCACCGCGTGGCGGGTGGTCTGCGGCTTGGCGCTGACGATGACGATCTTTTCGCCCACGAGGGCGTTGGTCAGGGTGGACTTGCCCGCGTTGGGCCGACCGACGAAACAGCAGAACCCGGACCGGAACGGGGGGGCGGGAGGGGCGTCGTTGTCCACCTCCCCATCCTCGCATTGCGCCATGCCGGGGCCACCCGCTGGCGAGTGACCCGCAGACCGGCCGCGACGAGCCGGTTCGCGCCCTCAGCGGCTGACGACAGTGCCGTCCGGCGCGGCGAAGTAGATCATCGCGTCGGCGGCGGCATCGTGCACCGCGGCGACTCCGGCGTCGTCGTTCGGGGTGGCACCCAGCACCACGGCAGCTTCCAGCCCCAACGCGCCGGAGGAGATCGCCATCGCGACGGCCACCTGCAGCGCCGACAGCGACAGCGACGGCAACGCGACGGTGGCCGCAACGTAGGTGCGCCCGTCGGTGTCGCGCACGGCCGCGCCCTGCGCGGCTGCGGTCCGCGCGCGGGCGGAGCGGGCCAGCGTCACCAGCTTCGCGTCCTCGGCATCGAGTTCAGTCATGGACGTTCTCGGCCTCCTCGCTGCGGGCGCGGGCGCCGGCAGCGACGGCATCGTCGTCGTCGTCGTCGCCTCGCTTGGGCAGGCGCCGCACGAGCACCGTGTCGATGCGGTTGCGGCGCCCCCCAGCGCTCTCGGCCAGCAGCTCGAGGCCGTGGACCTCGGTCTGCGCTCCGGGGATCGGCACCCGCCCGAGTGCCTCGGCGAGCAGTCCGCCGACCGTCTCGACATCGTCGCGGTCGGGGATGGTGATGCCGAACAGGCCGGCGAGATCTTCGACGGACAGCCGGGCGGCGACCCGGGCCGTGTCGGCGTCAATGCGCTCGATGGGCGGGCGTTCGACGTCGTACTCGTCGGTGATCTCCCCGACGATCTCCTCCAGAATGTCCTCGATCGTCACCAGCCCGGCGGTGCCCCCGTACTCATCGATCACGATGACGATGTGGGTGCGGTGCGCCTGCATCTCCCGCAGCAGCTCGTCGACCGGCTTGGACTCCGGCACGTACAGGGCCGGACGCATCACCTCGTCGACCCCGGTCGTGCGGGCCCGTTCGGCGTCCTGGGCGCGGCGCGCCAGATCCTTGAGGTAGGCGACCCCGACCACGTCGTCGGCGTTCTCGCCCACCACCGGGATCCGGGAGAACCCGCTGCGCAGGGCCAGCGCCAGCGCCTGCGGCACGCTCTTGCTGCGCTCGATCCACACGATCTCGGTGCGCGGCACCATCACCTCGCGGGCGATCGTATCGCCCAGTTCGAACACCGACTGGATCATCTCCCGCTCGCCGTGCTCGACGACGCCACGCTGCTCGGCCAGGTCCACCAGCTCCCGCAGCTCCACCTCCGAGGAGAACGGGCCATCCCGCAGGCCACGCCCGGGCGTGAGCGCGTTGCCGAGCAGGATCAGTAGTGCCGACAGCGGGCCGAAGACCCGGCCTAGCACCCGCACGACGCCAGCCCCGGCCAGGGCGACGCGGTACGCGTGCTGGCGCCCGAGGGTGCGCGGTCCCACGCCGATGATCGCGTAGGAGACGACGATCATGATCAGCACGGTGAGCACGGGCACTGGCCAGCGGGTGCCGAACTGGGCCCGCGCGACGATCACGACGAGGACGGTCGCGGTCACCTCGCACGACATCCGCAGCAGCAGCAGCAGGTTGGTGTAGCGGGCCCGGTCGGCGACGATGAGGGCCAGCGAGCGGCTGCCGCGATGGCGCGCCCGCAGGTATTCCTCGACGCGGGCCACCGACACCCGCGCCAACGCGGAGTCCAGGCACGCCAGTGCGCCCGCCACCGGGACCAGGATGATCGCGACCAGCAGGACCAGGACGTCGGCGGTGCTCACCGGGCGGCCGGCCCGCCGCGATCAGCGGGCTCAGCCACGCCGGCCGCCTGCGGTGTCGCGGGACTCGCCGCCGGTGCCCGGGCGGGGAGCGCGGATCGGCTCGCGCCCGGTCCGGTCGGTCCAGGCGCCAAGGATGCTGGCCTGGAGCTCGAACATCTCGCGCTCCTCGTCCGGGTCGCCGTGGTCGTAGCCGAGTAGGTGCAAGACGCCGTGCGCGCACAGCAGGTGCAGCTCCGATTCCAGCGAGTGCCCGGCCGACGCAGCCTGGTCTCCGGCCACCGCCGGGCAGAGCACCACGTCGCCAAGCATCGCCTCGGCGATGTCCTCGTCCGTGCCGTTAGGCGCCGAGGGGTCCTGCCGCTCGGCGGGCGACTCGGCGCCGTCCATCGGGAAGGCCAT
>JAYTRE010000007.1:0-2209 GCA_043746395.1 Pseudonocardiales bacterium | reverse complement strand
ACCCGGGTCGCGTCCCCCGTCCCGAACCCCAACGGCAAAGCCGAACCCCGCACCGGCGCCGGCGGCGGGGTCGTCGTCCGCGCGGGCGCCGGCGCAGGGGTGGTCGGGCGCGGCGCGGCTGCGGGCGCGGCGGCGTCCGAGCGGGCGGGCGCACCGGCCGATGCGGTGCCGTGAGCCACCGGGCCCGAGGTGCGGGTCGCCAGGGCAGCGCGGGCCGAGGGGGCGCTGCGCGTCGGCTGGCCGGTGGTCCGCAGCGGCCCGGCAGTGGCCAGAGCCGGGGTCGCGATCAGCGGGACGAGGGTGGTGCCCGGCAACAGGGCCGGGATACTCAGCGGCGTGCTCACCGCGGCCGCGGGCAGCGAAGAAGCCCCGCCGCGGCTCATGGTCACGACCAGGGCCACGCAGCCCGCCACGGCCACGGCGGCCGTCAACGAGGACAAAGCGCGGCCCACGGACATGGGGCCAGTGTGCCAGGAGTGACTCAGGTGATCTAGTCCCACCCCGCAGCGCGCGCCGGGTCGTCCGGTCTGGAAGGCTGCGGGCATGGTCCTCGAAGTCGCGAACATCCACGTCGTCCCGGGCGCCGAGGAGGACTTCCACTACGCCTACCTGGGCGTGCGGGACGTGCTCCGCACCACCCCCGGCTGCCTGTCGGTGCGCCTGACGCGTGGCATCGAGTCGCCGTCGCGCTTCGTGCTGCTCGTCGAGTGGGAGTCTGTCGAGGCACACGAACGCAACTTCCGCGGCACCGACCGGTTCGCCACCTGGCGCGCGGCAATCGGGCCGTTCTTCGACGGCCCGCCGAACGTGGAGCATTTCGCTGACGTGTGACGCCGGTACCCGTTCACTCCGCGGCGACGGCCTCGACGCGGTTGCCGTCCGGGTCGAGCAACGTCGCCGCAAACTGACCTCGGCGATAGATGGCCCACCGGCGCGGGGCGCGCAGCGAGCGCCCGCCGTGGGCGAGCCCGGCCGCGAAGAACGCCTCGACACCGGCGCGCGAGCCGGCCCGCAACGCGAGATGCGCGGCGCACGTGGCGGTTGCGGGATCCGCCGTGGCGACCAGCCAGAGGATCGGGTCCGCCGCGGCGTCGCCCCAGCCCGCTGCCTCGAGAACCGCGTCGGACTCCTCTTCGTCCCCGAACTCGGCGGTTCGGACCAGCCCGAGCGCACCGAGCACGGCGTCGTAGAACGCCATGCTGTGGGCGAACTGCGCGGAGCTGATCGTCACATGGCTCAGGCTGACCGACACGGCGCACATCATGCTCCGGCCGGCTTCTCGGCATACTGACGCGGTGATCGCCACCCCGCCGACCGCCCTCACCATCGCCGGCTCGGACTCCGGCGGGGGCGCCGGCGCGCAAGCCGATCTCAAGACGTTCCTCGCCTGCCGGGTGCACGGCATGTCGGCGATCACCGCCGTGACCGTGCAGAACTCCCTCGGCGTCAGCGGGTTCTACGAACTGCCCCCGCAGGCGGTGGCCGAGCAGATCGAGTCGGTCGCCACCGACATCGGGATCGGGGCGGCCAAGACGGGCATGCTCGCGTCGGCAGCGATCATCGAGGCGGTCGCCGAGACCGTGCGGCGCCTCGGCATCGCACCGCTGGTGGTCGACCCGGTGGCCGCGTCCCAACACGGCGACGCGCTACTGCGCCCGGATGCACTGGCGGCGCTCATCGAGCTAGTCATCCCGCTTGCCACCCTCGTCACCCCGAACCTCGGCGAGGTGCGACTGCTCACCGGCATCGAGGTCACCACTCGCGCGCAGCTGGCCGACGCGGCCCGGGCGCTGCACGCCATGGGCCCGCGCCACGTGCTCGTGAAGGGCGGCCACCTGCCCGGCCCAGACGCGGTCGACCTGCTCTTCGACGGGACCGGCTTCCTCGAGCTCAGCGTCGCCCGCGCGGCGACGGCGCACACCCACGGTTCGGGAGACACCCTGGCAGCGGCGATCACCGCCTCGCTGGCCCGGGGTCGCGGCATGCAGCAGGCCGTGCGGGACGGCAAGCGGTTCATCACGGCAGCCGTCGAGGGGAGCTTCGCGCTCGGCGCCGGGCTCGGCCCGGTCGGGCACTTCTGGCGGGTCGGGCCCTGGCCGGACCGCGTCGACGGCGGCACTCCCACGGAGCTGGACGGCTGAGCGGCGTGGGCGTGGAAGCAGAGCTCGCGTCCTGGCGGCGCGCGGTCGCCGAGCTCTACGCGGCTGTG
>JAYTRE010000006.1:0-2735 GCA_043746395.1 Pseudonocardiales bacterium | reverse complement strand
GCATCGTCGCCGTCGGGTGAATACCAGACCGGGATGCGGTGACCCCACCACAGTTGCCGGCTGATGCACCAGTCGCGCAGGCCGTCGACCCACTGGAAGTAGCGCGCTTCCAGCGACACGGGCTCGATGACGGTGCGCCCGTCGCGGACCGCGTCGCCGGCTGCGCGGGCGAGCGTCTCGACCCGCACCCACCACTGCAGCGACAGCCGCGGCTCCACCACGGTGTCGCACCGCGAGCAGTGCCCGACCGAGTGCAGATAGGGCCGCTTCTCCGCGACAATGCGGCCGTCCTCGCGCAGCGCCGCGACGATCGCGAAGCGCGCCTCCAGCCGATCCAGGCCGGCGAACGGGCCGGGCACGATGATGACGGCCCGCTCGTCCATCACCGTGAGCATGGGCAGCTCGTGACGGCGGCCGATCTCGAAGTCGTTCGGGTCGTGCGCCGGGGTCACCTTCACCGCGCCGGTGCCGAAGCCGGGGTCGACGTGCGCGTCGGCGACGATCGGGATCCTCCGATTGGTCAGCGGCAGCGCGACCTCGGTGCCGATCAGGTGCCGGTAGCGCTCGTCGTCGGGGTGCACGGCGACGGCGGTGTCACCGAGCATGGTCTCCGCGCGGGTCGTGGCCACCACGATGGAG
The DNA here is from genome assembly GCA_043746395.1 of Pseudonocardiales bacterium. Taxonomy (GTDB): domain Bacteria; phylum Actinomycetota; class Actinomycetes; order Mycobacteriales; family Jatrophihabitantaceae; genus JAYTRE01. The sequence continues at coordinate 2,096 of JAYTRE010000006.1, read as the reverse complement.
GCATCCCCGTCCCCGTAGCGGATGCTGATCAGCTCCCCGGACTCGTCGGCGTGGTCGACCTCGATATCGGACAGGGCCGTGAGATCGCGGGGGCACCAGTTGATGATCCGCTCGGCCCGGTACACCAGGTCGTCGTCGTAGAGCCGTTTGAAGATCGTCTGGACGGCCCGGGACAGGCCCTCGTCCATCGTGAACCGCTCGCGGGACCAGTCGACGCCGTCGCCGAGACGCCGCATCTGGCCGAGGATCTGGCCGCCAAAGCGCTCCTTCCACTCCCACGCCTTGCCGATGAACTCCTCGCGGGAGTAGTCGAAGCGTCCCTTGCCCTCGGCCTCCCCCAGGTGGCGTTCGACGAGGTTCTGCACGGCGATGCTGGCGTGGTCCATGCCTGGCAGCCACAGCACGTCATAGCCGCGCATGCGCGCCCGACGGGTGAGGGAGTCCATCATCGACTGTTCCAGGGCGTGCCCGAGGTGCAGTGTGCCGGTGACATTGGGCGGCGGGATGACGATCGTGTACGGCGGCTTGTTGCTGCCGGGGTCGGCGGTGAAGTAGCCCCGCTCGACCCAGCGCTCGTAGAGCGGTGCCTCGACGTCTGCCGGGGTGTAGTGCGTAGGCAGCTCGGCGGCGGACGGGCGCGGGGAGTCGGTCACCCGAGCATCCTACGAAGCTCGCCCGATGGCTGCCTGCAATTGGCTGACGACGGCGAACGAACCGCCGTGCTACGCGGGGCGTGCCAGCCAGCGGGCGAAGGCGTCGAAGCTGTACGGGCGGCCGAGGAAGTGCGCCACCAGGTCGGCGGCGTCACGGCTGCCCCCCGCGGCCAGCACCCGGTCCCGGTAACGGTGGGAGACCGCGGTGTCGAACAGGTCGTCTGGATCAAAGGCCGAGAACAGGTCCTTCGCGATCACCAGGCTCCAGAGGTAGGTGTAGTACGCCGACGTGTAACCCTCCAGATGCCCGAACGAGGTGTGAAAGTGGGTCCCCTCGATGAACTCGAACGCGTCGTAGCGGGCCTGCAGCTCGCGCACAGTCGCGGTGATGTCGTCCACGGCTCCAGCATGCAAGTAATAGGAGACGGCGGCGTAGAACATCTGCGTGCGAGCGAAGTAGCCCTTGCCGAAATCCTTTGCCGCCCGCATTCGGGCGACCAGCTCGGCCGGGATCGCCTGCCCCTGCCCGTCGACAGCGAAGCAGCGGATGATGTCAGCGTCCCAGGCCCACTCCTCGAGCAGCTGCGACGGCGCCTCGACGAAATCCCACTCGGTCGACACGCCGGAGAAGCGGGCAAAGCGCTGGTTTCCGGCGAGCACGTGGTGCACGAGGTGGCCGAACTCGTGGAACAGCGTGACGACGTCGGAGTGCTCGAGCAGGCCGCGCGAGAAGTTGCACACCAGCGCACCCTCGGGCAATGACCGTCCCGCGACGCCGGGCACCAGGTCGAACTGGGCGGCGTGCTTGAACTTTCCGTCACGGGGATGCAGGTCGAGGTAGATCCGGCCGAGGAGCTCGTCGGTGGCACTCTGGTGTACGTCATAGACCGTGACGTCCTCGTGCCATGACGGTGCGTCGACCGGCTCGTAGCGCAGGCCGAACAGGCGCCCGGTCACCTCCAGCAACCCGGCGCGGACGCGGGCGAAGTCGAAGTACCGGCGGACTTGCTGCGCGTCCACGTCGTAGTTCTCGCGCCGGATGAGCTCCGCGTAGTACGACACGTCGGCGGCGTCGATGACCGCGGCGTCGGGTCGGTCGCGGCGCATCCGCTGTAGCAGGACGTCGCGATCCGCGTCCGCGCTCGCTCGTGCGGCGGCGTCGATGCGGTCGATGAACGCGGCGATCGCGGCGCCCGTGCCGACCATCTTGACCTCGGCGTCGAAGTCGGGCCAGCCGTCGTAGCCGAGCAAGGTGGCCCGCTCGTGGCGGGTGGCCAGCAGCTCACGCAGCAGCGCGTCGTTGTCCGGCCAGCCGCGGTTGAGGAAGGCGACGGTGAACTCGCGGCGGGCCGCGGCGTCGCGGGCGAACGAGCGGAATGGGACGAAGTCGGGGTAGTCGGTGGTGAGGGTGATCAGGCCATCCTCCGCAGGCGGGTGCGCCGC
>JAYTRE010000005.1:0-2303 GCA_043746395.1 Pseudonocardiales bacterium | reverse complement strand
TGATCCCGTCGCCCACCGTGCGCCACCAGCGTTGCGCAGCCGAGTGGTTCGCCTTCTCCACCACGCCCTTGCGGTTGCCGTGCCGCGACGGACAGATCTTCACTGCGACGCCGTAATGTTTCGCGACACCGGCGAACGCCGCGGTGATCTTCCCCGACGCCGGATAGCAGACGGTCGCCATCCGATCAAAACGCCAATCCGCGCTCACCCCACCCAGACGGCGGGTCGTCGCGTCCAGGCCGGTGACCAACTGCCCGAAGTCCTCGGCCTCGGCCAACACCCCACGCCAACGGCTCGAGTACGGCAACGCGCCGACCAGCAGATGCGCGTGACCGGCCAGCGCCCACGCCGCCGGCGGGCCGGCCAGCTGTCGGGTAGCCCCGGCGCATCGCTGCGCCGGGGCCCCCTAAGAACCGGGCGAGCGGGCTTTCCCCGCACCTCGGAAGTTGATCTAGCAGGACTGGGGAAGTTCAGTTAGCGCCATCACTGTCGGCACAACGCGCGCACCTTGTCCTTGTTGGCCGCGAGGGCTTTCTTGGACGGGTAGGTGTAGACGTAGCGATCGAGTGACCGAATACCTGCGGCTGCGCCGTGCGTTGGGGTTCAAACTCGACGACCCCGGCCGCGTGCTACCCAGTTCGTCGCGTTACTCGACGCCGCCGCCTTTTGTGGCTAGGCAGGCTGGTGTCAGGGCGTCGGTGCGTCAAGGTGGCGGGCGAGCTGGCGCGAGTAGGTGGCGACGCTGTCCATCAAGACCGGTGCGACCGGTAGACCCCTTATCCATTGAGCGTCGTCGTTGATTGCGTCTTGAAATGCGTCTGCTGCATGGGTTGCGATATCGCGGATCCAGCCTGCCATTTGCTCTTGATCGACGGACAGTTGCTTCGCTAATGCTGCCCAGTCTGCTCCGATGATCAGATTGTTCTGGTACTTGCCGTTGACCGACATCGCCATCGCCATCGTGCGCAAGTCGTAGCGGTCCGGGTAGGGGAGTACGGAGGAGATGTCGTACAGCGGCGCGGGGAAAGCCTCCTGGCCTCGGAGCAAGACCGAGTAGTTCTTCGCGTGACCGTCCGGGGCGTAGATGACCCAGTTGAACGCCATGGCCTTCGCGAAGTGTTCGGCTGATTGTCGTGCCGCTGCCGGCGGCTGGATGCGGCGCATCAGGGCGGCCATCTGGACGACGCCGGGACCACCTTCGCCGCGCTCGTACTTGCGGTCGGGAGGGACACCGAGCGCTTGGCAGAAGTCTTCCTGATGGATGCGCACGACATCCCCGTCCGGGCGTACTGAGCGGTCGTAGCGGCGCAGCACGATCGCGCGATGGTCGCCGAACTGGGTGATCTCCGATCGGGCGGCACGCAGCCCTAGCTTGGCCGCCGCCGTAAGGCACAGATGCTCGTTCACGTCCTGATCGGCGAGGTAGGGCAACGACGGTTTGAAGATGTGGGTCGTTGCCGCACGTCCGGACGGCAGCCCCCACTGCCCAGCAGGAGATCGGTAGAGCGCAAATTTGGACTGGGCGCCGGCCAGGCTGAACTGGCCCGGTGCCCGCGCGTCATCCCACGCCGCCCGGTCCTGCCCGAACACGCGGAGACGCTCGGTGATGTAGGCCTCGTCGACCGGCTGGACCTCGCCCGGGGACAGCGCGTCGGCTAGCCGATCTTCGGTCACGAATTGCGCGGCTCCGGCGACGTCCTCGCCGACATGGGACAGCAGGGCGAACGGGCTGTTGGCCGATACCCCGAATCGCCGGCCCCATCGCTGCAGGACGGCCTCACTGTCGGGGAGGAATCCACGCAAAAACGGGTCCACCGAGTTGTGCTCGTACCGCGCCCGGCTCAGCGGCATCGACAACGATAGCGGGGTGGCGCCCGCGCGGCGCCGGTAGTCGTCGTCGTACACGAGCGACAGTCGGCCGTGCTCGTCTTGGAGCAGCTGTCCGGCCGGCACGCCCTCGAGCAGGATCTCCAGTCGCTTGCCGGTCGCGGCCATGTCAGCCCTCCCGTCGAGGCGATGCAGGGTCCGTGCCCGGACGGTGACCGGCTGAGTCAGCGTGCGTGCCCACATCATTAGGCGTCGTGTCGAGCAAGTTGCCCCACGTCGAGTTGGTTTGCCGTTCCACGAGATCAACCGCCAGATCGAGGCTGGCGACCAGCTGGAGAACCCGTCCGAACTCCGCGCCCGGATGGCCGGCTTCCACGTGCACCAGCCACAAGCGACTCACCCCTGCGAGTGCGGCCAGCTGACGCTGAGTCATTCCGGACGCCTCCCGCCTCTCCCGCACGAGGTTGCCGAGGTCC
>JAYTRE010000004.1:0-3430 GCA_043746395.1 Pseudonocardiales bacterium | reverse complement strand
GCGACGAGCAGCGCCTGCCCGAAGGAGTAGGCCACCACGATCGCCAGCCGCCACATCGACTCGCCGAAGCTGAACGTGCCGCCCAGCGGCGAGCGCGCCGGCGCCCCGCCGAAGAAGACGTCACCCACGACGAGGCTCCACGCCGGCAGCAAGATGTGGGCCCCGAGGCTCAGGCTCAGCGCGACGATGAGCTTCTGCCGCAGCAGCCGGGAGCGGGGAACCGGCATCGCCAGCAGATATCGCAGCGAGGCCCAGCTGGCCTCGCTGGCCACCGTGTCACCGCAGAACAGCGCCACGATGACGACGAGCAGGAATCCCACGGCCGCGAACTCGGTGAACAGGGCGAAGTTGGCCGCGCCCGTGGTGGCGAAGTCGACCAGCGCGACGCCGCCATCAGAGCGGCTGTTGCTGCCGCCGAGTTTGAAAGCCAGCGCCACGAGGATGGGCAGCACGAGCAGCACCAGCAGGGCGAACTGGGTGCGTCGCCGCCGCAGCTGCCGGGAGAACTCGACGCGCAGCCGCAGGGTGCGCCTCGGGTCGAACGCCGGCGGCCCGCCGGGGGGCAGCCCCGTCAGCCGCTCGTGCACGCCCCGCCGGGTGGGGGCGTCGCTGCCACCGGTCCGTTCGGACACTACCTGCCGGCTGGGCGCATCGCCTCCCATCAGCCCGGACACGCTCCGCCGGGTTTGCGCGTCGCCGCCACCGCTTTGCTCGCTCACGAATCGCCTCCGACCAGGTCGAGGAAGACGTCCTCGAGCGCCCGGCGCGCCGGGACGCTGTGCGCGGTGATGCCGGCGGCCGCCAGCACCGCCGTCGCCCGCTGCGGGTCGTCGACGGCCAGCTGGGTGCCGCCCGCCCCGGCGATGTCGGGCACCGAGCCGGCCGCGACCAGCCGGCCCCGGTGCATGACGACCACGTGCGTGCACGTCTGCTCGACCTCGGCCAGCAGGTGGCTCGAGACGATGACCGTCCGCCCGGTCGCGGCGTAGCTCTGCAGCACCTCGCGCATCTCGGCGATCTGCGGCGGGTCAAGGCCGTTGGTGGGCTCGTCGAGCACAAGCAGCTCGGGCAGGCCGAGCATCGCCTGGGCGATGCCGAGCCGCTGCTTCATGCCGTGGCTGTAGGTCTTCACCCGGCGGTCGATCGACGTGCCCAGGCCGGCGATCTCCAGTGCGGTCGCGAAGTCGGCGTCGGCGTCGGGCAGCCCGCTCGCCGCCCAGTACAACCTCAGGTTGTCCCGGCCGGACAGGTGCGGCAGGAAGCCCGGCCCCTCGATGAACGCGCCCACCCGGGCCAGCACCGCAGCACCCGGGACGACGGGCTGCCCGAAGACGTGGATCGTCCCAGCTGTGGGAGTGATCAGCCCGACGAGCACCCGCAGCGCGGTGGTCTTGCCGGCTCCATTGGGTCCGAGCAAGCCGACGACCTGGCCGCGCTCCACGGTGAAGCTGATCCCGTCTACCGCGCGGTAACCGTCGCCGTATTCCTTGACGAGGCCGGCGACCGAGATCGGGGTGTCGGCCAGTTCCGGGACGGGGCGTTGCGCGCTGCGCCGCCTGCGCAGCACAAGGCCGATAGCCGTCACGATCGCGGCGCAGACGAGCACGCCGGTGATCAGCCACGCCGCCGGGTCGCCGGCGCCCGCGACCCGCCCGGTGATCGTGGGGACGGTCAGCGGCGCGGCATTGCCGGGCAGGCCGATGGTGTACGTGCGGGCAGCGGCGGGCAGCTGGTAGCCGAGATCGGTGGTGGAGACCACCACGCGCAGCCGGTGGCCCGCGGCGACCGCCCGCACGATGCCCGGCAGCCGCACGGTGATTGTCGTGGGAACGCCCGGGCGCAGCCCGGTGAGGCGCACGGGCGCGACCAGGCCGGACGGCAGCACGTCCGTCCCGTCAGCGGCAACATCGTGCAGCGACACGAACAGGGTGGCGTCCGAGCTGCTGTTCGCGGTGACGGTGAGGCGCACGGTGGACGAGCCGGCGATGGTGAGGCGCGAGGTGAGCGGCGCCGACTCGAACACGGCGCTTTGGCCGGGCAGCGCGTCGAGCCCTGCGGTGCCCAGGCCTTGTGACGCCTGGGCAAGCAGGCCGCCGACGACCGGCAGCGAGGTGATGGCCGCCGGGTTGCCGCCTGCGGGAGCGGCAATGACCGCTGACGGGCCGCTGATCATGATCACGCGCGAGCGCTGCGCGGTCCCGTCGATCCCCGGGTAGCCCGGCGCGACTAGCGTGCGCGACACCGCCCGCCCGGTGGCTGCCGACAGCACCGAGCCGCTCTCGTTGACCGAGAAGGGCTGCCGCCCGTGGACGCGGCCGGCGAAGACCGCGTCGAACCAGGAGATCAGAGCCGCGTCGACGCCGCTGCTCGCGCTGGTGGACGCGTCATGCCCGCCCGCCCGCCAGATCACGCGCACCGGGGTGCCGTGAGCGGCGATGCCCCGCGCGTTGGCGTCGGCCTGGCTGAGCGGGAACAGCGAGTCCTGCTCGCCCTGGCTGAGCAGGGTGGGCGCGGTGATCGAGCCGAGCACCGTCGCCGGGCTGGACGCGTGGAGCAACGCGAGGATCGTGGCGTCGGGCTTGCCGCTCTGGGCCGCCCGCTGGTAGGCGGCACACAGGTCCGGGGCGAACCGGCCGCAGGAGACGTCGGCGAAGGGGCTGAAGGCCGCTTGGAACAGGTAGCCGGCCCACATCTTCTTGAAGACGCCCGGCTGGCCGCCCGTCGCGTTGGGGAACAGGGCCGTCGACAGGTCGTTCCAGGTGATGTCGGCGCCGACGGCCTGTATCCGTGGATCGGTGCCGGCCAGCAGCAGCGCCAACGCTCCGCCGTAGGACGAGCCGGCGACGCCGATCTCGGGCTTGCCGGCCCGACGTTGCACCTGGGGCAGCCGGGTGAGGTAGGTGACGAGCAGGCTGGCGTCGTGCACTTCATAGGCCGGCGCGTCGAGGTGGATCAAACCGCCTGACCGGCCGAACCCGCGTGCGGTGTAGGCGAGCACGACGTAGCCGTGGCGGGCCAGGTCCTGGGCCTGCCCGGCCACCGAATTCTTGGTTCCACCGAAGCCGTGCGCGAGCAGCACCGCGGGCGCCGGCGTCCGCGCCGGCAGGTAGAGCGTGGTGTCCAGCTCGACGCGACGCCCGGCCTCGGGCGTCCCCAGGACGAACTGGGACCGCGTCTGGATCGCCGGGGAACGGGACACGACCACGCCGATGATCACGGCGACCGCCGCCAGCACCACCACGGCGAGGACTGCCAGCAGCCGCCGGCGCCGGTGGCGACGAAAGCCCATGCAGGCTCAGCCCGAGCCGGTGAGGCGTTCGACCAGCGCCGCGTCCTTGGCCCGGGCGGACGCCGCGAGCGCGGCCTGGAACCGGGCGAGCCGCGTCGCGAGCTCGGGGTCGGCCACCGCGAGGATCCGCACCGCGAGCAG
>JAYTRE010000003.1:0-16211 GCA_043746395.1 Pseudonocardiales bacterium | reverse complement strand
GAGTCATACAGCGGGTCGTAGGCGGGCAAGATGGCCCCGCCGGGGATGCCGAAGACGACATCGGCGCCCACCTCTTCAAGCGATCGGACCAGCGCCTGGGCTCCGGTGATGCCCGACTCAGCCATGCCCTCGTGCCTTCCTTCGACGATGTGGCGGGTGCGCGCTGCAACAAAAAAGCCCCCGTGCAGAGGCACGAAGGGCTGGCGCGTCGATCAGGCGTTGGGCCTAGTCGGCGCGCTCACGGATGAGTACCAGCTTGCTCACGGACCTCACCCTACCCGGCCCGCAGGAGCCGGTTCAACCCTGCGGGACGGTCGTCTCAGAATGCGGGACCGCCGGTGTGCCGGGCGACTGTCCGCAAGCCGGCCCGAGCAGCTCGTTTGGCATTCGCCGAGTTAGCGTGCATAATCCCCACTGCGTAAAGATTGCGTAAGGCGGGTCGGGGAAAACAACGCAATATCGGGGATTTCGGGGAACCGCGGGGGAAGTACCTGTCGGCTCGATACCCCCGGACGGTGGCAATGTCCCCGCACGCAACAGCGCCTTGGCGCCCTTTCGACGCAACCCTTGTCTGTAGCGCAGCCCGCTACGCCTTCGTCTTCGCCGCTCCTGCGGGGCGCTGAGGATGACGCGTCCCGTGTCCCGGCTGCGCCATGTCGGGCTGATCTCGCTGGTGTGCGGCGCGCTGCTCGTCGGCGGCGTCGCCGTCGGCGAACCCGCCTCGGGCCTGCCCGAACTCAACGCGGCGCAGCGTGCCGCGTGGCTGCTCAGCGCTGGCCAGCCGACGGGCTTCGCCCGCACCGTCGAGCGGGCGCACCGCTCGGCGGCACTCGCGGCCGCCGCCGCCCACACCGTGGCGGCACGCGAGGCCGCTCGGGCAGAGGCCATCGCCAAAGCCCGCGCGCTCGCTAAAGCCCGAGCGCTCGCCAAGGCCCGCGCGGCAGCCAAGGCCCGCGCAATCGCCAAGGCCCGCGCCGCCGCGGCAGCGGCAGCGGCCTCCGCGGCGGCGGCACAGCAGGGCTACTCGCAGCCCGGCTACCAGCAGCCTGCCTACACCCAGCCGACCCAGTACCAGAACAACCCCGCGGCCGGGCCGGCACCGGCCCCCCCGCCGCCTGCGCCCCCGGCGCCGAACGGCAGCAGCCAGAGCGGGATCGCCTACAGCGTGCTGAATACGCTGAACAACGAGCGGGCGGCGCACCACCTGCCGGCGCTGCGGATGAACGGCGCGCTCGTGTCCAGTGCGCACGGGCACAACCTGGCGATGGCCAACGCCAACACGATGTCGCACCAGTTGCCCGGTGAGGCCTACTTCTCCACTCGCATCAGCAACGCCGGTTACAACTGGCAGATGTGCGGGGAAAACATCGGCTGGAACAGCGACATGAGTACGGGCGGTGCGATCGCCCTCGAGCAGGACATGTACGCCGAGGGCCCGGGCGGCGGGCACTACGACAACATCGTCAACTCGTCGTTCCGCGACATCGGCATCGACGTGTGGTTCGACAACGTTCACCACAAGTTGTGGCTCACCGAAGACTTTGGCGCGCCTGCCTGAATTCGGGGCGGGGGTCACGTGGCCGCCGGTCGGAGGGAGGCCGGCGGCTACGTGCTCCGCGCCGAAGGCCCGCGCGGCGGTCGCTAAGACACCCACGGATGCGTCACAGGGGCCCGTTTTCCCGCGCTCAGCCGCAGACGGCACCCTGAGCTGCTGAACCGACGAGCTTGGCGTACTTGCCGAGCACGCCGTGGTCGAACTTCGGCGCAAGCGGCTGCCACCGCGCCCGGCGGGAGACGAGTTCGGCCTCGTCGACGACAAGATCAAGGCTGCGCGCAGTCATGTCGAGGCGGACGAGGTCGCCATCGGCGACCAGCCCGATCGGGCCGCCCACCGCGGCCTCGGGTGCAATGTGGCCGATACACAGGCCCGTGGTTCCTCCCGAGAACCGGCCGTCGGTCAGCAGCAGCACGTCCTTGCCGAGTCCGGCGCCCTTGATCGCCCCGGTGATCGCGAGCATCTCCCGCATGCCCGGGCCGCCCTTGGGCCCTTCCCAGCGGATCACGACGACGTCACCCTTGGCCAACTGCCCCGCGGCCAGGGCGTCCATGGCCTGCTGCTCGCGATCGAAGACGCGGGCCCGGCCCTCCCACACGTCGGCGTCGAATCCGGCGCTCTTGACGACCGCGCCCTCCGGCGCGAGCGAACCCTGCAGGATCGCCAGACCGCCCGTGGCGTGGATCGGATCGCGCATCGCATGGATGATCTTGCCGTCCGGGTCAGGCGGGGACAGGGTGCGCAGGTTCTCCGCGACCGTCTTGCCCGTGACCGTGAGCGCGTCGCCGTGGAGCAGCCCCGCGTCCAGCAGCGCCTTCATCACCACCGGTACGCCGCCGATCGCGTCGACGTCGGTCATGACGTACTGGCCGAAGGGTTTGACGTCGGCCAGGTGCGGAACCCGGTCGCCGATGCGGTTGAAGTCGGCGAGGCGGAGGTCCACCTGCGCTTCATTGGCGATGGCCAGTAGGTGCAGCACGGCGTTCGTCGAACCGCCCAGGGCCATCACCACCGTGATCGCGTTCTCGAAGGCCTGCTTGGTGAGGATCTGGCGCGCGGTGATGCCCGCGTCGACCAGGTGGACGACCGCTTCGCCGGAGCGCTCCGCGTAGTGGTCGCGGCGGGCGTCCGGGGCCGGCGGGGAGGCCGAGCCGGGCAGCGACATGCCGAGCGCCTCGGCCGCGGAGGCCATCGTGTTGGCGGTGTACATCCCGCCGCAAGCACCCTCGCCGGGGCAGATCGCGCGCTCGATCTCGTCGACCTCGGCCCGGGTGAGCCGGCCCGCCAGGCACGCTCCGACGGCCTCGAAGGCGTCGATGATCGTCACCGTGCGGTCGCCGATCCGGCCCGGCAGCGTCGAACCGGCGTAGAGCAGGATCGCCGCGACGTCCAGCCGGGCCGCGGCCATCAGCATGCCCGGCAGGGACTTGTCGCAGCCAGCCAGCAGCACCGCGCCGTCGAGCTGCTCGGCGCGGAACACGGTCTCCACCGAGTCGGCGATGACCTCGCGCGAGACCAGCGAGTAGTGCATGCCGTCGTGGCCCATCGAGATGCCGTCGGAGACCGAGATGGTGCCGAACTCGAGCGGGAACCCGTCAGCGCCCCGCACGCCGATCTTGGCCTTCTTCGCCAGCCGGTCGAGGGAGAGGTTGCAGGGGGTGATCTCGTTCCACGACGACGCGACCCCGATCTGGGGCTTGCGCCAGTCGTCGTCGCCCATGCCGACGGCGCGCAGCATGCCCCGCGCCGCGGCGCGCTCCACGCCGTCCGTCACGACGCTGCTGTGCGGCTTGCGGTGCTGGCGGGGCTGCGCGCTGGTCACGGCGCAAACCCTACGGGTTACCGTTCTCGCGTGTCGTCGTCGTCCCGGCAGCTGCCCAGCGTGACGGCGTTTCGCCTGCCGCGATCGGCTTACCTGATCGTGTTGTTCCTCGCCATCGGCGTGCTGCCGCTGGCCTTCGCGCGCGACGGCGGCTCCGCTGCCTCGCCAGTTCCCGTCCTGCGCGCGGCACTGGTGCTGATCCCGGTCGCGGTGGCGGTGTTCATTGCCCGCACTGCGACCGTCGTGGAACCGGCCGGGATCCGGGTGCGCGCGCTGCTGGGTTCCCGGCTGCTCCGGTGGGAGGAGCTGCGCGGGCTCTCGGTGACCGAACGTTCGGTGTACGCGGTCTGTGCCGACGGCTCGGTCCGGCTGCCCTGCGTCGGGACCCGCAATCTGGCCGCAGTGGCCCAGGCCAGCGGTGGCCGGCTGCCCGCGGTGGCCGAACCGACGCCGAAGTTCGCGCCGGCCCGCAGGCGACGGCGCTGAGCTTTGCGCCTGCGCCGTCTCCGACGTCACCTGCCGCCTCAGTAGCCGGAGACGACCACGTTGTACAGCGCCTGACCGTGGTGCAACCGCAGGACCTGCTCGCGCACCAGCTGGTATGCGCGACGCTCCCACCCTGTCGTGCCGCCGCCGACGTGCGGGGTCAGCACCAGGTTGGGGGCCTCCCACAGCAGATGCTCGCTCGGCAGCGGCTCGGGATCGGTCACGTCGAGAAAGGCCGACAGACGTCGGGCGCGCAGCTCGGCCAGCAGCGCAGCGGTGTCGACGATCGGGCCCCGGGCGATGTTGACCAGCAGCGCGCCGTCGGGCATGGCGGCGAGGAACTCGGCATCGACCAGCTGCTCGGTCTGCGGCGTGCGCGGCACCGCGATCACCACGATGTCGTGCCGCGGCAACAGCTCCGCCAGCTCCGCGACGCCGTGCACGCTCTCGCGGGCGTGACTCGCGACCAGGGTGGGTATCGCGTCGAACACGACCACGGCCGCGGCGATCCGGCGCCCGATATCACCCGCGCCAACGATGAGCACCCGCGTGCCCGCGAGTCCGCGGGTGCGGGCCGGCGCCCAGCGATGGGCCGCCTGGTCCGCGGCGAAACGGGGCAGTTCACGCAGCCAGCTGAGCATCCCACCCACTGCCAGCTCGGCCGTCGACGCGGTGTGCACCCCGCGGCCGTTGCACAGCAGCACCCCGTCGGGGACGTGCCCCAGCCACGTCTCGACCCCGGCCGACAGGAGCTGGACGGCGGCGAGCTTCGGCATCCGCGCCAGCGCCTGCGCCGGTAGCGGCGCGACCGCGTAGCCCCCGACCAGCAGCGCAACGTCCTCGAGGCCCGACGGCGGGTCGCCCACGCCGTCCCACACGAGGACGTCGATGCCCGGCGGCTGCCCGAGCAGGGCAACGGCAGCGGCGGTGGGCAGGCAGATCGTCGTCACCGCGTCCACGCTAGCGCTACGAGTCCGGCCCGAGCAGGCAGACTGGCGGGCATGCGCCGCGCCCGTACTCCCGCACTGGTGCTCGCGGCTGGCCTGCTGCTCGCCGGTTGCGGCTCGAGCGCCCGCGCGGGCGACCCGACCTGGCTGCCCAAGCCGTCGTTCTCCGGCGAGGGCCCGATGGGCACGGCGCCGGTCCAGCTCCCGCCGCAGGGCCCGGCAGACGGCCCGTCCGGCGGCTCTGCGCATCCGCGCCCCGGCACTGCGGGCAGCGCGGACCCCGCAGTCGTGGCGACGAACCTGATCGCGCCGGTCGGCATCGCGCTCCTGCCCGACGGCACCGCGCTCGTCGGCGAGCGGACCACCGGGCGGATCGTGCGCGTCCAACCCCAGCCGGGACACCCGGTGCAGCCGGTACGCACGATCAGCGGTGTCGATCCCGCGGGCGATGGCGGCCTGCTCGATCTGGCCCTGTCGCCCCACTACGACCAGGACGGCCTGATCTTCGCCTACCTGACGACGCGGACCGACAATCGGGTCGTCACCTTCACCCTGCACGGGCCGGTGACCCCGGTGCTGACGGGCATCCCCAAGGGCGCCACGGACAACACCGGGAGCCTGCTCTTCGGCTCGGACGGCAACCTGTACGTCGGCACCGGTGACGCCGGCCACCCGGCGCTGGCGGCCGACCCGCGGAGCCTGGCCGGCAAGGTGCTGCGCGTCACCGACATCGGCCGACCTGCGGCGGGCAACCCGTCGCCGTCGTCGCCCGTGTTCACCAGCGGCCACCACGTGGTGGACGGGCTGTGCTTGGCCGCCACGTCGGACACCGTCATCGAGGTCGAAGCAGCCGGGGCGGGCGGTTCGGGCAACGTGAACGTGCTGCAGGCAGGCGACTCCTACGGCTGGCCGGCGGGTGGCGCATCGGCTCAGGGACCCATCGCGACCATGCCCGCGGGGCAGGGTGCGCCCGGCGGCTGCGCCGTGCTGAACAACACGCTCTATCTCACCAGCCGCAACGCCAGGTTGCTGCTGGCCACGGCGCTCACTGGCGCCGGCAGCGCGCTGTCGGCAGCATCGTTCGGCAGCCTGCTGGTCGGCAAGTACGGGCGGCTGCGCACGGTCGTCGCGGCGCCGGACGGGGCACTGTGGCTCACCACCGCAAACCGCGACGGATCCGGCACCCCGGTGCCGACCGACGACCGGGTGATCCGCATCTTCCCCGCCGGCGCGGCCAGCGCGAACTTCCCGGGCTGAGCTCAGCGCAGTGCCAGCACCAGGCCGAGCAGCGTGGCGGCGGTGCCGAGCTCGACCAGGGCGCCGAAGACATCACCGGTAGTACCGCCTAGGCGGCGCGTCGTGTGGCGGCGCCAGCCCGCGGCCGCGAGCAGCGCGACAGCCTGCGCGATCGGCCAGCCGATCGGGCTGGCTCCGGCCGCACGTGCGAGCCCGGCCCCGCCGGCGAGCACGAGCAGCGTCAGCCCGACCATTGCGGCGCGGGTGACCTGACCGGCGACCAGCGCCCCGAAACCGTCTCCCCGCGCGGCCGGCACGCGCGCCCCGGCAGCGTGCACCACGGCCAGCCGGCCGGTCGCCGCCGCCACCGCGAGCACCGCGCTCGCGTGCCACGTCCCGCCCTGGGCCAGTTCGGCCAAGGCGGTGACGTCGACGAGCAGCACGACGACGAGCGTCACCACGCCGAACGGTCCGATATCCGAGCGGCGCATGATCTCCAGCGCCCGCCGGGCTGGAGCGCGACTGCCCAGCCCGTCGGCGGTGTCGGCGAGCCCGTCGAGGTGCAGTCCCCGGGTGAGCACGGCCAGCGCGGCGACGCCGAGCACGCCCGCCAGTAGGGCGGCATGGTGGGCGCGGGTGAGAAGGGCAGCCGCGGGCAGACCGGCCAGCGCGCCCAGGACAGCACCAACCAACGGCAGCCACGGCAGCGCCGCTGCCGCCCGCGGCGCCGCCGGATCACCGTGCCACGAGCGGGGCACGGGCAGCGCGGTGAACATCGCGACGGCCGAACGCAGGCCGGCGCTCATCGCAGCCGCAGCGGGATCCCGGCCGTCACGAGCCAGACCTCGTCGGCGCTGCTCGCCAGCCGCTGGTTGAGCAACCCGAGGGCGTCACGGAACAGCCGGCCCGACGCGGACTCGGGCACCACGCCGCTGCCGACCTCGTCGCTGACCGCCACCACTCGGCGCGGTGTCGACGCCCACGCACCGACCGCGGCGTCCACTGCAGCGGTGAGCCGGTCGCGCGCGCCGGCGTCCTCGCGCCAGGTCCCGCTGGCCTCCAGGACCGCGGCCAGCCAGCCCGTGACGCTGTCGATCAGTGCGGCGGGGCCGTCGAGGACGAGCACAGCCGCCAGGTCGGTCGTCTCGATCGTGCGCCAGTGGGTCGGTCGCCGCTCGCGGTGGCGGGCGATGCGCTCGGCCCACTCCTCGTCGACGGCGTGCTGCTTCGACGTCGCGATGTAGTCGACGCTGGGCTCCGCGAGCAGCACCGCCTCCGCGTGCGCCGACTTGCCCGAGCGGGCGCCACCGAGAACCAGCACCCGCCAGCCAGCGGTCATTCGTCCTTGTCCGTGACGCCGGCGCTGTCGAAGGTCGCGACGTCGCGCAGCACCCGTGCCGCACTCTGGACGAGGCCGAGCGACAGGGCGGCACCCGACCCCTCGCCCAGGCGCAAGTCGAGGTCGACGAGTGGACGCAGCCCGAGGTGGGCGAGCGCCCGGGCGGCACCGGGTTCGGCCGAGCGGTGCCCGGCGATCATGGCGGCGGTGCTGTCCGGGGCGAGCGCGGCGGCCACCAAAGCCGCCGCGCCGGCGATCACCCCGTCGAGGATCACCGGGGTACGCCCGGCAGCCGCACCGAGCAGGAACCCGGCCAGGGCGGCGTGTTCCAGCCCGCCGACGGCGGCCAGGGCACCCAGCGGGTCAGCCGGATCGGGGGCATGCCGGCGCAGGGCCGCCTCGACGACAGACACCTTGTGGGCCAGCGTCGCGTCGTCGATGCCGGTGCCGCGGCCGGTCACCTCGGCCGCGGTAGCGCCGGTGAACACCGCGATCAGTGCGGCGGAGGCGGTGGTGTTGGCGATGCCCATGTCACCGGTGAGCAGGCAGCGGTTTCCGGCGGCGATGAGGTCGCGGGCCAGCGCGATGCCAACCTCGATCCCCGCTCGCGCCTCGTCTCGGGTCAGGGCCGCCTCGACGGTCAGGTCGCGGGTGCCGCGCCGCACCTTGCGCGACAGCAGGCCGGGCGCCGGGTCCAGCGTCGCGTTCACGCCCACGTCGACGACGACCACCTCGGCGCCGCACTGCGCCGCGAGCGCGTTGATCACGGCGCCTCCGGCCAGGAAGTTGGCCACCATCTGAGCGGTGACCTCCTGCGGCCACGGGGTGACGCCCTGGGCGTGCACGCCGTGATCGGCAGCGAAGATCGCCACGACCGCGGGCTCGGGCAGCGGCGGAGGGCACTGCCCGGCCAGGCCCGCCAGCTGGATGGAGACGGCTTCGAGAACTCCGAGCGAGCCGCGGGGCTTGGTCAGCCGGTCCTGACGTTCGGACGCGGCGCGCACCGCGTCGTCGTCGAGGGGACCGATCTCGGCAATGGTCAGTTCGAGCACGGTGCACTACCTCGTCTTCCGGCCGGGCGTGGCTGCCCCGCCGCTCGTGATGGACCGGCCCCGTCCGCGGCGGACGGTCGGGCCGGCTGGAATGTCCGCGATGATGCCCGGCACAGCGGGCCGCCCGATCAGAGCACCTCCCGCAGCGCCGCGACGAAAGCCGTAGACGTCGCTCGATCGCGTACCGCGACCCGGAGGAACTCGGGGCCGAGCCCGGGGAAGGTGTCGCCGCGACGGACGGCGAAACCCTTGTCCCGTAAGGCGGTCCACAGTTCGGGCTGTGGGCAGCGGAGCAGGACGAAGCTGGCCCGGCTATCCGCGATGACGGCGACGCCAGAGACGTCGCTCAGCTGACCGAGGAGCCAGTCGCGTTCGTGGCCTAGCTCCCGCGCCCAGCTCTCAGCCTCTACTCGCGCGGCGGGCGCACTGCACGCGACGCACGCGGCCAGCGCGGGCGACGAGACCGCCCACGGCGGCTGCACCGCGGCCAGCGCACTGACCAGGCCCGCGTCGGCGAGCAGGTACCCGGCGCGCAGGCCGGCGAGCCCCCACGTCTTGGTAAGGCTGCGGATGACGACCAGACCAGGGAGATCACCTTGTGCGGAAAGGGATTCGGGTTCGCCTGGGACGCAGTCGAGGAACGCTTCGTCGACCACGAGGGTGCGGCCGGGACGCGCCAGGGCGCGCAGCGAAGCCGCCGGATGCAGCACCGAGGTCGGGTTGGCCGGGTTGCCCACGACGACGAGGTCTGCCGCGTCCGGCACTAGCTCCGCGTCCAGCGTGAAGGGCCACGGCAGCACGACCCGGTGCACCGGGTGCCCGGCCGCGCGCAGCGCCACCTCCGGCTCGGTGAACTGCGGGTGCACCACCGCCGCCAGCCGCGGCGTCAAGGCCCGCGCCACGAGAACGAACGCCTCGGCGGCCCCGGCGGTCAGCAGCACCTCGTCGTCGCCACGCCCGTGGCGTTGGGCGACCGCGGCCCGCGCGGCCCGCGGATCGGGGTAGGCGGCCAGGTCCACGGCCGCCAGCTGATCGAGCAGCCACCGCGGCGGCATGCCGGCGCGCACGTTGACCGCCAGGTCGACGAGGCCGGGGGCGGTGTCGATATCGCCGTGGTGGCCCAGCAGGGCGTCCGGCGGGGCGTAGGACAGCTCGCTCATCGGATCCCTCGCCCGCCCCCTGGGCGGCCTCTGGATCCGAGCGCGCCTCCCGGCGCGCCGATTCCTTTGCTCTTCGCGCAAGCGCTCATCGCGGCAGCGACGAACCGCTCGGCAATGCCCGGCACCCCCGACCAGTGCAGGTGCAGGTAACCGGCGTGGACGTTGTCCTGCACGAAGCCATCCGCGGCCACGACGTCGTCGCTGCGCCAGTTCCACGCGGGCGATGCCCCAGCGGCGGGCAAGCAGCGGGTGCGGTGGAACTCGTGGCCGTGCACGCGGGTGCCGGCAGCGGCCACGGGCGAGTCCGCCGCGGCGACGGCCGCGCGGTAGCCGAGGGTGAGCTGGTCGGTCATGCCGGCGTCGACATCAAGGACCCCGCACATCGGCTGCCCGTCCAGGGTCCTGGCGAGGTAGACCAGACCGCCGCACTCGGCCGCGATCGGCGCGCCTGAGCGGGCCAGTTCGGCGACCGCGGCGCGCAGCGCAACGTTGGCCGACAGCTCGACGGCGTGTATCTCGGGAAAGCCTCCGCCGAGCACCAGCCCGGCACACCCGATCGGCAGCGCGGTGTCGTGCATCGGGTCGAAGCTCACCACGTCGGCACCGGCGGCGGCGAGCAGTTCGGCCTGCTCGGCGTAGCCGAACGTGAAGGCGGCTCCCCCGGCCATCGCGACGACCGGCCGCGGACCGCTCCGCGAGCGGTGCGCGGGCTGGAACTGCTCGAGCGGCTCGGCGGTGAGTTCCGGCGCGGAGCGGGCGAGTCGCAGGATCGCCTCGAGGTCGACGCTGCGGCCCACTACCTCCCCCAGCGCCGCGACCGTCGCCGCGGCCTCGGCAGAGCGCTCCGCGACCGGGATCAGCCCCAGGTGCCGCGCCGGTGTCATGAGCGCGTCCTGGCGCCGGATCGCGCCGAGCACGGGCACCCCGACCTCGCGCAGCGCGTCGTTGAGGAGCTGCTCGTGCCGGGCGGTCCCGACCCGGTTGAGGATCACCCCGCCGAGACGCACGGACGGGTCGATGGTGGCGAAACCGTGCACGAGCGCGGCGACCGAACGACCCATGCCGGTGCAGTCGACCACCAGGAGCACCGGCGCGTGCAGCAGGTCGGCAACGTGCGCGGTGGAGGCGAAGCGGCCCTGCCCGGCCGCGCCGTCGAACAGGCCCATCACGCCCTCGATCACCGCGAGGTCGGCCGGCGCGGGCGTGCTCGCGCCGTGCAGGAACAGCCCGGCGATCAATGTTTCGCCAACCAGCCAGGGGTCGAGGTTGCGGCCGGGCCGGCCGGCGGCCAGGGCGTGGTAGCCGGGGTCGATGTAGTCCGGACCGACCTTATGCGGCGAGACGGCCAGGCCGCGCGCCCGGTAGGCGGCGAGCAGCCCGGTGGCTACCGAGGTCTTGCCGTGGCCGCTCGCGGGGGCCGCGATCACCACCCTGGGCAGGTTCACCACTCGATGCCCCGCTGACCCTTCTGGCCGGCGTCCATCGGGTGCTTGACCTTCGTCATCTCCACGACCAGGTCGGCCGCCTCGATCAGAGCCGGGTCGGCGTCGCGGCCGGTGATGATCACATGCTGGTGCCCGGGTCGGTTCGCGAGCGTGTCGACGACGTCGGCCACGTCCACCCAACCCCACTTCATCGGATAGGTGAACTCGTCCAGCACGTAGCAGCCGAAGCGCTCATCGGCCAGGTCGCGCTTGATCTGCGCCCAGCCCTCGCGCGCGTCCGCCGCATGGTCGGCCGCCGAGCCCGGTCGCTGGATCCACGACCAGCCCTCCCCCATCTTCTGCCACGCCACCGCGCCGCCCTCGCCGGTCTGCTCGTGCAGGCGGCCCAGGGCCCGGAACGCGGCCTCCTCGCCGACACGCCACTTCGCGCTCTTGACGAACTGGAAGACCCCGATCGACCAGCCCTGGTTCCACGCCCGCAGCGCGAGACCGAAGGCGGCGGTCGACTTCCCCTTCATCTCGCCGGTGTGCACGAGGACCAGCGGCCGGTTGCGACGCTGCCGGGTCGTCATCCCGTCGTCGGGCACGGTGCTCGGAACTCCCTGCGGCATCACGCCACCTGCCGCAACGCACGGACCGAGTCGGCGAGCAGCCCGGCGGCGAGCTCGCCCAGCTGCAGGCAGCTGCCGCCCAGCCCGGCGGCCAAGTCTGCGGCCAGGCCGAGACGCACGGGCCCGCTCTCGCAGTCGACGACCACGCTGGCCACGCCGTCGCGGGCCAGCAGCGCGGTGACGCGCGCCGGGTCACCGCCCGCGGTGTGCCGGCCGTCGGTGACGACGACCAGCAGCGGGCGCCGGCTCGGGTCGCGCAGGCGTTCGCGCAGCAGCGTCTGGTGGGCGCACAGCAGCCCGGCTGCCAGGGGCGTGCGACCGCCGGTGGCCAGCACCGCGAGCCGGGCAGCCGCCGCGTCGACCGACGACGTCGGCGGGAGCAGCAGCTCGGCGCCCGCGTCCCGGAAGGTGATGAGGCCCACCTTGTCGCGGCGCTGGTAGGCGTCGAGCAGCAGCGACAGCACCGCGCCCTTCACCGCGCCCATCCGCTGCCGGGCGGCCATCGAGCCGCTGGCGTCGACGACGAACAGCACCAGGTTGGCCTCGCGACCCTCGCGGCGGCCCTCGCGCAGGTCGTCACGACGCAGTGCGAGCCCGGGCCGGATCTGCCCGCGCGCCAGCTGGTGCGGCGCGGCGGCAGCCAGCGTGGCGGTGAGGTGCAGGCCGTGCAGCCGTCCGCTCGGACGCACGGCGCGGATCACCTGACCGCTGTCGGTAACGGCCCGAGACCGCCGGCCCGCGGCGCCGGTGCCCAGGCCGGGCACCTCGAGCCGGCGAGGCGTGAAGATCCCACTCGGCGTCGCAGTGTGCTGCCGCCCTGCCCCGGCGGGCGCCGCAGATCCGGGCTCGGCAGGAGCATCGGTCGCACCACTGTGCTCCGAGCGGTCCTGCGGGGGCGACGGGGCGCCACCGCCCGGGTCGGGGTCACCGCCGCCGCCCGGTCCACCGCCACCGTCCGGGTCGGGGTCCGGCTGGGGGGCAGCCTCGCGCAGCGCCTCGTCCAGCTGCTGCTCGTCCAAGCCAGGTGCGTCGAACGGATTGCGGCGCCTGCGGTGCGGCAGCGCCAGCCTTGCCGCCGCCCGCACATCGTCAGCCGTGACCGCGGTCCGCCCCTGCCAGGCCGCGTGCGCCGTCGCCGCCCGCGCGGTGACGATGTCGGCCCGCAGCCCGTCGACGTCGAAGGCCGCACAGACGGTGGCGATTTGGTGCAGCGCCGCGTCGGCGAGCTCCACGTCGCCCAGCCGCTGCCGCGCCGTCACGATCGATTCGGCCAGGGCGCGCTCCTCGGCCGCGAAGCGCGCGGTGAACGAGGCGGGTGCGGCGTCGTAAGCCAGCCGGCGCCGCACCACCTCGGCCCGCAGTGCCGGCTCGCGCGGCGCGGACACCTCAACGGTGAGCCCGAAGCGGTCGAGCAGCTGCGGGCGCAGCTCGCCCTCCTCGGGGTTCATCGTGCCGACGAGCAGGAAGCGGGCCGCGTGCCGCACCGAGACCCCCTCGCGCTCGACGTAGCAAGTGCCCAGCGCCGCGGCGTCGAGCAGCAGGTCGACGAGGTGGTCGTGCAGCAGGTTCACCTCGTCGACGTAGAGCACGCCGCGGTGCGCGGCCGCCAGCAGGCCCGGCTCGAAGGACTTGATGCCTTCGGTGAGGGCCCGCTCGAGGTCCAGCGAGCCGGCGAGGCGGTCCTCCGTGGAGCCGACCGGCAGTTCGACGAGGCGGGTGGGACGGACCTCGACCGGCCCGTCGAGCGCGTGCGGCCCGTCCGGGCAGTCCGGGTCGGGCGCGCCCGGGTCGCAGCTGAAGCGGCAGCCGGGTACCACCGGGACGGCGGGCAAGACCGCAGCCAGGGCCCGCACCGCGGTCGACTTGGCCGTGCCCTTCTCGCCGCGGACGAGCACCCCGCCGATCGCCGGGGAGATCGCGTTGAGGACGAGCGCCAGGCGCATGTCGTCCATGCCGACGACCGCGCTGAACGGAAAGGGTGACATGCGGGCGATCCTCCGCTCCAGCGGGTGACCACGCCCGCTGCCGGCGACGACCACCGGTCGGTGGGCCGATGGCACGGACGCCGATTCCTGGCTTCCGGCTCGCGCCGGTCACAGTGGCGGGACCGCCCCGGACTTGCGGCCCGCTGTCTCCAGTCGGGCCCCGCACCGGGTTCCTCCGCATCCGTCGCGCAGATCGTCTCACACGGCTGAGGTCAGCTCCGACGCCAGCTGAAGGCGGGCGCGCGGCGCTCCAAGAACGCCCGCGGCCCTTCCCGGCCGTCGTCGCTGGCGCGCCACTGCGCGTACCAGCGGGCCTGCAGCGCGTCGGCGTCCCCGCCCGCGGCGATGGTGTCGATCAGTTCCTTGGACGCGGCCTGGGTCATCGGCGCGAGCGGCAGGATCGCGTCGGTGAGCCGGGCCACGGCGGCGTCAAGTTCCGCGGGCGCGGCCAGCTCGTCGACCAGCCCGAGCCGGTGCGCCTCGGCGGCGTCGATCGCGGCGGCGGTGAACAGCAGCCGCTTGGCGGCCGCGGGCCCGATCAGCGCGACCAGCGCCCGGGTGGAGTTCACCGGGTACACGACGCCGAGCTTGGCCGGTGGTACGGCGAAGGTGGCGGAGCTGTCGGCGACACGCAGGTCACAGGCGACGGCGATCTGGGTGCCGCCACCCAGACAGTGCCCGCGGATTTTTGCGATCGTGGGCACCGGCAGCCCGCGCAGCGCCTCCTCTGCTGTGTAGACCGCGGCCTTCACGCTCGCGTCGTCCTCGGACAGGGCGCTGATGTCGGCGCCGGAGCAGAACGACGGGCCGGCGCCGCTGACCACGACGGCCCGCAGCTCGGTGTCTGCGGCTAGGTCCGCGCAGATCTGCCCGAGTGAGCGCCACATCCCGAGGGTGAGTGCGTTGTGCTTGTCGGGCCGGTCGATGAGCACCTCGGCCACGCCTGCCGCCGTCGACACGGCAAAGTTCTCGTGGCTCATCGTCGCAGCGCCGGCTGCTGCTGGGTGATGCAGTGCACGCCGCCGCCGTTGGCGAACAGCGGCCGGCCGTCGACCGCCTCGATGCGCCGGCCGGGATACAGGCGGGCGAGCAGGCCGAGAGCCGCGGCGTCGCGCGGGTCGTCGAAGGTGCCGACCACCACGACGCCGTTGCCGACGTAGTGGTTGAGGTAGGAGTAGTCGCACGGCCCACCGTCGACTTCCAGGACGCTCGGGGCGGCGATCTCGACGACCTCGAGCGGGTGCCCCGTCACGTCGGACGAGGCGCGCAGCAGCGCCACAATCTCCCGGGTCACCTCGTGGTCGGGGTGCTCCGGGTCGGGCTGGCTGTGTGCGGCCACCACGCCGGGGCGCACGAAGCTGGCCACGATGTCGACGTGACCGCGGGTGCCGAACGCGGCGTAGTCGCGGCTGAGCCCACGCGGCAGCCAGATGGCGTGGCTCGTGCCGAGCTGGGTGTGGATCTCGGTCTCGACCCGCTGCCGGCTCCAGCCCGGGTTGCGGTCGGGGTCGAGTTGCACGGTGTCGGTCAGCAGGACGGTGCCCTGGCCGTCGACGTGCAGGCCGCCGCCCTCGTTGGTCAGTGCCGAGCGGCGGATCGCCGCGCCGGCGCGGGTAGCTGCGTCGGCCGCGAGGTCGGCGTCGGCGTCCCAGCACGCCCAGTCCTGGGCCCCCCAGCCGTTGAAGATCCAGTCGACGGCGCCGAGGGTGCCGTCGCCCTCGATCGTGAACGTCGGACCGCTGTCGCGCACCCAGGCGTCGTCGAGCACCCGCGGAACGACGGTGACGCCGGCAGCGAGGAGCCCGGCCGCGATCTCGAGCTGGCCCGGGTCGACGAACAGGCTCACCGGCTCGTAGCGGGCGAGGACGTTGGCCACCGTGGCCCAGGCCGTTCCGGCCCGCGCGAGCGAGCCGGAACCGGGCGGCCCGAAAGTCTCGTTCGGCGGCGGGAAGGCCATCCAGGTGCGCTCGTGCGGCTCCCATTCGGCGGGCATCCGGCGGCTCGTCGACGGCGCAGTCACCGGCGCATCATCGCAGGTAGGTGTGAGGCGTCGCCGCCGTGAGAACATCGAGAACATGCTCACCCTCACCAGCCTCGGGACACCGGCGTCCCCGGCCCGGGTCGAGGCGCCGACGCGCCCGCCGTTTCGCATCGCCGCGGTGCAGCACCGCTGGCACGCCGACCCCGACGAGCATGTAGCGGCGCTGCGCGAGGGGGCCGTCGCGGCGGCGCGGGCCGGCGCGGAACTGATCTGCTTCCAGGAGCTGACGCTGTCGCGGTACTTCGCCGACAAGCGGCCGGACACCCCCCCGGCGCAGCTGGCCGAGAGCATCGACGACGGCCCGACGCGCCGGTTCGCCGCGGGCCTGGCCGCCGAGTGCGGGGTTGCGGTGCACGCCTCGCTGTACGAGCGCGCCGACGCCGCCGACGGGCTCGGCTTCAACACGGCGATCGTCGTGGCACCCGACGGCGCCCTGCTCACCCGCACCCGCAAGCTGCACATTCCGGTGACGGCCGGCTACTACGAGGACCGCTACTTCCGGCAGGGCCCGGCCGACGGCGACAGCTACCCG
>JAYTRE010000002.1:0-2787 GCA_043746395.1 Pseudonocardiales bacterium | reverse complement strand
GACGGCGGCGGCGACGCAGCGAGCCCGGGGGCAACAGCGGACTCGGGGGCTCCCGACGGGAGCCTCGATGGCACCTCCTCCGTCGAGAGCGGCGGCCCGTTCGCCCACGAGGGTGGGGGGGGCGCGGATGGAGCCGGCGGCTCGGGTGTCATCCCGGTCGCCATGGGCGTTGCCCCCTTCGGCTACGGCGTCGTGCAGCAGGCGCTCACGGACGCGAGCGGCCTGACCGGATCGGCGTGGTGCGCGCAGGCGTTCGGCAGCGGCTGGCGATGCCTGTCGGTGTCGGGCGCGACCTCGTGCGAGTTTCCGGTTCCCGCCGAGCAGCTCGTCTCGTGCAGCCAGGCCGCGTCGAACACCGTCGACGAGACGCCCTTCATGCCCTCGGGCAGCTGCGCCGACCCGCTGCTGACGCCGGGCGAGCAGGGCTTTTGCGCGGGCTCGGACTACATGCAGACCCGCGACTGGGGCACGCTCTACCTCTACGACGACTACGTGCGGTTCGGGGTGAGCACCAACGCCGGCGGGACGATCTACGAGATCTACGGGACCGACAAGATCGACCGCATCTTGCAGAACGGAGGCGGCGCTCTGCAGCTCTCGGTGTACGCCTACTCCGGCATCGGCCGACCCGCGAGCGAGCTGGCCTGGTTCGGCATCTCGAGCTCGGACACCGCGTGCGATCCGACCCCGTATCCCGACCAGGCGACCTGCAAGACGGCCACCAACGGCAACTGCCAGTACGGCGTGAACGGCGTGAACGTGACCGACTGCAAGACCGTCTTTGCTTGCGCGGACAACGGGCAGTCCCCCGGCGCGAACATCAATCCGTACCAGGCCGCGGCCCCGGGCTGCGGCGCGACGTCGCCCGCCGATCACGTCGACCAGGTGACCTCGCTGGCTGCGGGGCAGGTCCAGGTGACCAAGGTCAACCCCTGGCAGGGCTCGAAGAGCGACGGCGTCGCCGGCCTCACCTGGAGCGAGGCGGTCTCGGTCTTCGGCCCCTACGCCGCGGCGACGTACCACGTCACGTACAGCGGTCCGCTCGACGCGCCCATCGAGTTTCAGGAGATGCCCGCCATCTTTGGGCGGGAGCACGTCGCGGGCGGGAAGATCTACTTCTACGACGGCAAGAGCCCCTGGACCGACGACCCCTCGGTCGCGGACGTGACCGTGCCGGACGCGGGGCCCCCGGCGGGCGCCTGGATCGTGAGGCTGCCCGACCGCACCGGCCCGTACCCCGACGGGGCGCCGGATTACACGTTGAGCGAGGACTGGCTCTCCGACTGCGCGACCGACGGGACCCACTGCCTGACGGTCGCCACCTTCTCGCAGACCCAGAAGAACATGATCGTGATCGGCAGCCCGACGCTGGACGTCTCCTATCAGGGCCTGCACGGCTACTACCCCCTCAACTCGGCGCTCGACGAGACGTTCACGACCTACTTCTTCCCCTATCGCTACGATCAGGTCGTCCAGGGGCTCACGATCCGTCAGTGGATCGCGAACTTGAAGGCGGGAAAGCCCAACCCGCCCGCGGGTACGCCGGCCTCCGCGGCGCCCCCGCCGCCGACGCACCCCTACCCGAACGAGCGGCAGTTCGTGGGCGGCATGCTCCTGCTTCGGTCCGACGACTCCGTGGTGCACGTCAACGGCCTGACCCTCACCTTCCAGCCCGACGGCGACCTGGTCGCCTTCGACGCCAACCACGTCCCGGTGTGGTCGTCCAAGAGCAGCGCGCCGTGCGGCAACGCGGCGTGCACGGCCAACTTCCAGGGCGACGGAAACCTGGTCCTTTACAACGGCGCTCAGGCCTTCTGGTCTTCGCAGAGCGGGACCTCGACCCCGGCCACGCTGACCGTGTCCAATCAGGCCCCGTACCTGAGCGTCAGCAACGCGCAGGGCGTCGTGGTGTGGAGCAGCAAGTGAGGAGCCTGCCGGCGACAGCGGTCCCCTTCGCCGGTCGCGTTCAGTCCCCAGCTTTCGGCGGTGCGGGGGGGGGCGACGCCAGGGCGGCTGCACCGGGGCGACACCCGGCCCAGACCCGAGGCCGAACCCCCGCCCCTTGCACGCGAACGCCACGAGCCGCTGCTCGTGGCACCCGTCGCACTTGACCCGCGCGAAGCCCCGACACAAGAGCCCGCAGTCGAGGTAGCCCTCCAGCTCCTTGCGCACGAACGTCGGCAGCGTGATAGGCACCGCTCCCTCGTCGACGGCGCCGTAGAGTGTCTCGAGGTTGTCGCGCACGACCTCGTACAGCGTCGTGCCCTCGGGCCTTCGACGCTCGTAGACGACGCGCCCGCCGAGACGGTGGGCCGACGCCTCGCCCGTGGGAGGCGAGGATGGCCTGCGGATGGCAACCTGAGCGCCAGCGACGTGCCCGAGCGATTTCGCCGGGTCGCGAGGACCTGTGTCTGTCCGGGCCGGGTCAGGCCCCGTCCCACGACGGGTATGACCGGCCGCACAGCCGGCGGCGAGCGCCCCGCCGACGGTCGGCTCGGAGGCGTAGACGGCCGGCCGGTCCAGCTACGCGGTAACAGCGGGGTCCCGCCGTTTCTCCGGGCTGGCCTCGTCGGGAGCCGGTTTCGGCACGATGCGGGCGCGCAGCCGTCCGGCATGGTCGAGCGACTGCAGCAGCAAGCGCCAGGCGCGCAGTCCAGGAGCGGCAGGCCGATGCGCCTTTGTGCCGCAGGACGCCGGTGGGACGAGCTGGGCGGGTGGCCTGCAGGGCAAGAGCGCGACGGGCCGCGCAGGCGGGCGCGCCGACGCTCACGCGCCATGGGCCCCTCC
>JAYTRE010000001.1:0-16068 GCA_043746395.1 Pseudonocardiales bacterium | reverse complement strand
GACAGGCTGCCGCGCCGGCTGAGGACGCTGAGCAGCGCGGCGGCCGCCAGCAGGGCGAAAACGCTGAACAGCATCAGCGCGTCCCTCCCGGTGGCACCCGGCCGAGCGCGAGCAGGATCGCGTGCAGCAGGCTGAACGGGGACGCCGGTGCGCCGGGGACCCATACGTCGACAGCTACAAGTTCGCCTACGCCACGATTGTCGCTGTATCCCTGGCCAACGAGCCCGCCGCTGACCGCGTCAGTGCCTGCGGCGATCACCACCACGGGGTCGGGCATGGCCTCGCGGGTGCGGCGCAATGGCGCCGCCATTCCTGACGCGCCGACGCCGGTGACGAGCAGGATGTCGGCGTGGCGAGGGCTTGCAGTGATGAAGACCCCCAGCCGGTGGATGTCGTACACCGGGTTGAGCAGTGCCTGCACCTCCCACTCGTCGCTTCCGTCAGACCCGGCATCGACGTGCCGGATGTGGATCGAGCGACGCAGCCGCCGCACCCGATGGGCGAGTTGCGAGCGCACGATCGCCAGCGTCTCGTCCGTCTCGCTGAGCTGCCCGACAACAAGCTGCTCGCGTTGCAGGACGCCAGTGGCCGATCCGGCAGCCCAGGTGAATACCTCCGGCATGGCGGCGACGCAGTTCCCGCACAGGATGCACCGGCCCCGGTCGACGGTGAGGTCCGCGTCAGCACCGTGGCTTACGACCCGGAGGGCCCCTGTTGGGCAAATCTCATCGAGCGTGCCCTGCTGCGCCAACGCCAACCGCTTGCCCGCGGTTGCCGGTCCCTGATCGACGGAAATGCCGCTGACAAACGAGTCGAAATATTCGTCAGCATGTCTCGGCCAACGACTGGTCAGAATCCCGTTGCGCAGTCCACGCACCGCCCAGGGCGCCGGCATCTCAGCTCACGCCTCTCGCAGGCGACCGTGGAGAGCCGGGCGATGCCGATCCCCGTCGGTTGGCTGCGTCAGCGCCGTTCACATCGACACCCCAGCGTACGAGAGCCCGAAGCTGGCCTCGATGAACGGTAGGTCGGTGAAGATGTCGCCGACGAACACGTCGTGGAACAGCACCATGTTGTGCAGCGACGCTGATCGGGCAAAGCAACGGCGAATCACGCCGTGCTCCACTTCGAGCCCGTACAGGGCCTCGCCCTGGGCGGCTTCGGCCCATCCGACGGCGAAGCCATTTTCGGCGCGAACCGGTGCGGGCCGTGACGTCGCTGCGCTCGGCAACTGGTCAAGGGCGGCAAGCACTAACGCGGTCGATGTGCTGATCTCATGCCAGCGAACCCGGGTCCGGGCCATCGCGTCGCCCTCGTCGTTGCGTGGGGGAGCGATGTCCGGCAGCTCGCCGTAGGCGTCGTAGGGACGCCGCCGCCGGCTGTCGTCGTCGAACCCCGAAGCGCGACCGATGGGACCGAGCGCCCCATGCTCGCGGGCACGCTTGGCGCTGAGGGGTCCGGTGGCGCGCAGCCGGTCGAGGAACGACGCGGAGTTCTCCAGCGCCTGTACGTCGGCATGCACGAGCACGCGAACTCGCGAAACCGCTGCCGCGATCTCGGAGTAGGTCAACGCGGGCGCGCGGCTGACACCACCAGGGATGACAACGCCGCGCCCGAACCGGCTGCCGCACATTCGCGAGACCAGCCGAAGCACTGTTTCCTTGTGCCAGCCAAAGCGCGCGGTGCCGACCGCGAGACCGGCCGCGTCGCAGAGCCGCATCGTGACATCGAGGTGGTTGGCAATGCGCTCAAGCTCGGCATGCACGACCCTGAGCAATGCGGCTTGGCGAGGAATCTCGACCTGCGCGATCGCCTCCACCGCGTGGCAGTAGGCGAGGGCATGGGCCACTGAGCTGATGCCTTCGACGCGTTCGGCAACGAGCACCCCTCGCTCAGGGCTGCGCCCTTCAAATTGCTTGGCAATCCCCCGATGCTTGTAGTGCGGTCGGATGTTGAGGTGCGGAATGTCCTCGCCGGGCGTCTCCAGCAGCAGCTCGATGGACTCCATGACGCCCGAGCGCACCGGTCCGAACGGCAGAGTGAAGACGTGTCCCGCAACGTCCGTCGGTCCGCTCGCGTCCTCGGCCGACACGTGCGCCGGCCTGCTCTGACGGCCCGGGCGCGGGTGCTCTTCTCCCGTCGGTATCGACAACAGCAGTGGATCAAGGCGGGGATGGCCGTCCGGGATGACGCCGGAGCGCACCGGTCCGAAGGGCAGCGTGAAGACGTGTCCGGCAACGTCCGTCGGTCCGCTCGCGTCCTCAGATGAGACCTGCGCCGGCCTGCTCTGACGACCCGGGCGCGGGTGCTCTTCTCCCGTCGGTATCGACAACAGCAGTGGATCAAGGCGGGGATGGCCGTCCGGGATGACGCCGGAGAGGTCGTGCAACGCGCGTTCGTACCAGGACGCGGCACAGACGTCAGGCGACAGCGCGGGGTAGTGCAGCTCACCGCCGGGCCCTGGCGTCACGAGCGTTCGGACGCAATTCACCCCGTCGGCGGTCATGAGCAGCGTGATCAGTTCGGTTGCCCCATTACGATCGCTGCCGTAGAGGCCGCCGAAGCGCGCCCCGTCACGTAGCCGTTGCAGTACCTCGGTACGCCATTGCTCGAGCGGCAGTGCCTCGCTGCTTACCCGCGTGCTGCCTGGAAGCGTCACAGTCCACCCCCGGTGAGCTCGGCGGCACCACGGCTGAGCAGGTGCACGAGGTCCGTCGGAGGATGCAGGCCCAGAACGAGCAGGGCGATGACGCCAGCGATCACGGGCAGCACCATCCACACGCTGGGCTCGCCCCGCTGCAGGGGCTCGTGGTGGGCCGCGTCCTCGCTGACCGCTCGTTCGACGCCGGCGGCGGATCCCACGAGAACGCGGGTGGGCGCGAGCGCCGGCTGGTACAGCATGCGCGTCGTCGACACCGTGAGCCCCAGGAAGGCAAGCGTCACGAGCACGATCAGCGCGGCCGTCCAGGAATGTTTCCCGGACTCGAAGCCGCCGGCGACAATCTCGAACTCGCTGCGGAAGAGGCCGAACGGCGGCATCGCGGACAGCGCGAAAATCGACATCAGGAATAGCGGGCCGCTCCATGGCAGCAGGCCCACCGCTCCGCGGATGCGGGACAGCTCCTTGGTGCCGAACTTGCGCACGAGCACGCCTGCGCCCATGAATGCGTTTCCCTTTCCCGCGGCGTGCGCGAGTACGTGCAGCAGCACACCGGCCGCCGCGATCGGGGCGCCGAACCCAATTCCGAGCGCGAGGATGCCCATGTGCTCGACGCTGGAGTAGGCGAGCAGCCGTTTGACGTCTGACTGTTCGAGGACATACAGGGCGGCGAGAAGCAGCGACAGCACGCCGAACACGAGCAGGACCGTTTGCGGGAAGTGTGGGCCAACCGCGACTCGCGCGACCTGGAAGTAGCGCAGGATCGCGTAGAAGCTCACCGCCAGCAGCGAGCCAGACAGCAGTGCCGACACTGGCGTCGGGGCTTCGGCGTGGGCGTCGGGCAGCCAGGTGTGCACGGGAAAGAGCCCGACCTTCGTTCCGTATCCGACAACGGCGAGGACGAACGCTAGCCGTACCGGTGTAGCGGGCAGCGCGGCCGCATGCTGGAGCAGCGGGGCGAAGGCGAGGTCGTAGGAGTCACCGAGTGCGCGGGAGCCTGCGTAGTACATGATGATGGTCGCGAGCAGCCCGATGCCGAGCCCAGACGACGCGATCAGCACATACTTCCAGGCTGCTTCGGTGGCGCCTTCGGTGTCATCGATCGCGACTAGAAGCGCCGAGACGACGGTGGTGATCTCGATCGCGATCCACAGCAGCGCGAGCCCGTTCACGGCGGGAGCGCACAGCATCGACCAGGCGAAGGCGTTGAGGCCGATGAAGATGCGCCGGGTGTAGCGGGCGAATTCCTCGGCAGCACCGGCACCCTCCTCGGTGGCCAGCCGTTCCTCGTCCTTGAGATAGCCGATGGTGTACAGCGAGGTTGCTGCGTAAAGGAATGACGTGGCCAGCAGGAAGACCGCGGACAGCGCGTCGACCCGCAGGAAACCGATCTCGACGGTGCGCTGCGCTGCGGCGGTAACCAGCGTCAGGACGAATCCGAAGCTCGCCAGTCCGACGACCACCGTGACGATCCCGGCAACCCGATAGGGCAGCATGATCGCGGCCAGCGTCGAGGCCAGTGGCAGCACCACCAGCAGGATGAGCACTGCGCCCATGTCAGCCGCGCAACCTGGTGAGCGTCACAGTCGACAGTGACTTGGTGCGTCCGTGGTGCAGGCGCATCAACACGCCGAAGACCACGACAGCGACGAGCAGGTCGAACAGGAATGCCACCTCGAGGATGAGCGGCAAGCCGGCTGCCACGACGAGGCTGGCCACTGATACGCCATTCTCCAAGGAGAAGAAGCCGACGGCCTGGCTGACCACGTCGCGCCTGACGATCATCAGCATGAATGCCACGAGGACGACCGCGATCGACAGGCTCAGCGCCGTAGCCGGGAGGACTGCGGAGTGGATGCCCAGTGCCCGAACGACAAAGAAGCCGAAGGCGGCGACCACGATGGACAGGATGATCTCGCTCGCGACGCCGAGCGCGCCACTGCCGGCGATCTCCGCCGATGCATTGCGCATGAGTCGCAGGATGACGGCCGGCACGATGATGGCCTTGAGCGCGATCGACACCGCTGCGAGAACGTAGAGCTCTGGGATCCCGCGCCCGGCGGCCACGACGACGGCGAGGACACTGACCGCGAGCGACTGCGCCGCGTAGAGGCGAACCTGCGCGCGCAGCAAGGCGGCGCGCAGCATGAGGAACTCCAGCAGCAGCACGATGACTGCCACGGTGTTCGCCGTGCCGTTGAACACCGACGGCACGTTGTGGCTGGTGGCGGCGAGCATCGACACGTCAGCCACCGCCGAGGTACAGGGTGAACACGGCAAGCACGGCCAGCAGAAAGGCGGCCGCGACAAATTCCGTAATCTTGAACAGCCGCAGCTTGGCGAACGAGTCGTCGATGATCGCGATGACGCAGCCGAGCAGGCAGGCTTTGCCGAGCAGGGCGAGAATCGCCAGCACCACCGCGCCCAATCCTTGACTCGAGCTCAGGCCCCACGGCGCCACGAAGACGTTGATGAAGATGACGAACAGCACGAGCTGCTTGGCTGACGATCCCCACTTCAGCAACGCGAAGTACGGGCCGGAGTGCTCAAACGCCCGTGCCTCCTCGATCATGCCCAGCTCGATGGTGCCGGTGTGCGTCTCCACAGGGATCCGGCCGGTCTCGAAGAGGATCACCATGAACAACGCGGCTGAGGCGAGCAGGTGCGCCGGCCGCGTGATCTGGTCAGCGCCGCTTCGGACTGTCGCAGCGAGCACATAGGGCAGGTCTGTCGTCGTCACCAGCGCCACGGTGAAGACGACGAGCAGCACGACTGGTTCGGTGATCGCCGCGAATGTCTTGGCCCGGCTCGAACCCAGCTGGGCGTACGGGTCGCCCGTCTCCGCCGCTGCGACGGCGACCAGGAAACTCGCCAGGGCGAGTACGAACCCGCCGCCGAGGATGTCGCCCATGTACCCCAGCGGCAGGGCGTAACTCGTCAGCACCGGAATCAGCAGCGGCACTGTGAGATAGCAGGCGAAGGACACCAATGGTGCGGCGAGAAAGAAGGGTCCGGACCCGATCGGGGCGAGCGCCTGCTTGCCGAACGACTTCGCGATGTCGTAGTAGGGCTGCAGGATCCGCGGTCCACGCCGGCCCTGCAGCCGCGCCTCCACGCGCGCGATCACCCCCGTGACAGCAGGTGCGCCAATCGCCACGGTCAGCACCTGCAGTCCCTGGATCACGGGCAGCGGGACGTCGATCGTCACAGCGGATCGTCCATCTGATCTAGCCCGGCGCGGATGGCCGGGCCTAGATCATTGTCGGGCAGTTCCTGCCCCGGCCCCGCGCGCTCTGGATGATCTCTGGTAACGGTGAATGGGCACACCTGCGACTCCTAGGTTCGCAGGGGCCATCAGCGCCAACGGCGGTTCGGACACGGTGTCCAGGCGGGCTCCATCGCCTACCGCTAGTCAACCAACCGCAGGTGATCCCGGTCAAGCGTTGCTATCCCGCTACGCTGGGCACGACCAGATGACGCCCTGGTGCGGAGCGTCGCCGCTCCCGAACCGCCGAGACCCGGCTGATGGCTGCTGCATTCATTCGCGGACCGCGGAAGGAGGCCGTACACGTGACGAGCGCGCCACACAGTCCCGCCGCGCCGGAGGCGGCCAGCAATCTCTGCGACGCGCAGCGCCATCACCCTGCTCGCGCACGCATCCTGCCCCGCCTGGATGTACGCGAGGTCGCGGCAGTTTTCCTCGGCGGCGCCGCGGGGACACTCGTACGCGCGGCCTTGTCAGCGGCGTTCCCGCAGTCGCCGACGAGCTGGCCATGGCCCACGTTCGCGGTCAATATGCTGGCAGCTGTCCTGTTGGGCTACTTCGTTACGCGCTTGCAAGAGCGCTTGCCGATGTCCAGCTATCGCAGGCCGCTGCTCGGTACCGGACTCTGCGGCGGCCTGTCCACCTTCTCGACCATGCAGGTGGAGCTGTTGAAGATGATCGACGCACACGCGTGGCGCCTCGCAGGCGGCTATGCCGTCGCCAGCATTGCCGGAGGCTACGCGGCGATCCACCTCGCCACCGCCGCGGTGCGACGCACCTGGGTCTCGCGGTGAGCGTGCTGCTGTGGATCGCAGTGATCCTGATCGGCGGATGCGGATCCGTGCTCAGACTCGTCCTCGACGGTGCGGTCGGGACACGTCTCGCAGGGGACTTCCCGTACGGGACGATGGTAATCAACCTCACCGGCGCAGCGATCCTTGGCCTGCTGACGGGGCTGGCGCTCAGCAGTCAAGTGGCACTGCTCGCCGGGACCGCTGCGGTCGGCTCCTACACCACCTTTTCAACCTGGATGCTCGAGACCCAGCGCCTTAACGAGGAGCGGCAGCACGTCTTTGCCACGGCCAATGTGGTAGTCAGCCTCGTTTTCGGCGTCGCTGCAGCTGCACTGGGCCGTTGGATCGGCGCCCAGGCATGACCCGCCGCCCCCGCGCCGCGCATGGAGTGGGCATGGTGGCGTGAACGAGGACTGCCTGAAGTTGACGACCTACGTCGGCGAACGCAAACGCGTCGGCCACCAGTTCGTCGCCGACGCACTGCTCGAGCTGTACGAGCGCAACGAGATCGCCACGTCCATTCTGCTGCGCGGAATGGAAGGCTTCGGGCTCAAGCACCAGCTGCGTACCGACACCTCGCTGACCCTCTCGGAGGATTTACCGGCAGTCGCCGTCGCCGTCGACACCCGCGAACGCATCGCGGCGATAATCGATGAGGCCTCGCACCTGTCGGGCAGCGGCCTGATCACTGTCGAACGCGCCCGAATGTTGACCGGTGAGCTGGGCCAGGTGAGCCTGCCGGAAGAGCTGCACGAGGCCACGAAACTCACCATCTACCTCGGCCGCCAAGAGCGGGTATATCGGGTGCCGGCGTTCATCGCCATCTGCGATCTACTGCGCCGCCGCGGCATCGCCGGTGCCAGCACTCTGCTCGGCGTCGACGGGACCGCGCACGGCCAGCGGGAGCGTGCGCGGTTCTTCGGCCGCAACGCAGCGGTTCCGGTCATGGTGATCGCCGTCGGATCAGGGGAACAGATCGGGCGCGTGCTGCCCGAGCTAGGCGGGCTGCTGCGCCGGCCGCTGGTCACCCTTGAGCGGGTCAGTGTGTGCAAGCGCGACGGCGAGTTGACTGCGAAACCGCCCGCCTTGCCGGGCACCGACGAGCACGGCGTGGCGCAGTGGCAGAAGTTGATGATCTACACCTCGGAGTCGCAACTGCACCACGGGCGGCCGATCCATCGCGCGATCACCCGGCGGCTGCGAGTGACCGGCGCCAGCGGCGTCACCACGTTGCGGGGCGTGTGGGGCTTTCATGGCGCGCACCAACCGCACGGTGATCGCACTTTTCAGCTCGGTAGGCACGTTCCGGCGGTGACAATCGTCGTCGACACCCCAATGCGGATCGCCGAGTCCTTCTCGGTCATCGATGAGTTCACCGACGAGCACGGCCTGGTCACCAGCGAGACCGTGCCCACCGCGATCGTGCAACGTTGGGCTCGCTGAGGCGGCCCAAAGTTGCACAATCGGGCAGTTGGGTCAGCGGCCGACGAACACCGGTCGCTGCTTGGCGACGAACGCGGCCGTCGCGTTGCGATGGTCGAACGTGGCGCCGGCGCGGGACTGCAACTCGGCCTCCTTGGCCAGCGACTCGGCCAGCGTCGAGCCCGCGGCGAAGGCGATCGACTCCTTGATCGCCGCATAGGCAGCCGTCGGGCCGGCGGCAAGGCGGGCGGCCAGTTCCTGGGCGGCCGGCAGCAGCCGGTCGGCGTCGACCACGGCGTTGACCAGCCCCATCTCCAGCGCGGCCTCGGCGGTGACCGGCTCGGCGAGCAGGGCGAGCGCGGTGGCCCGCGCCGTGCCGATCAGGCGGGGCAGCGTCCACGAGACGCCACTGTCCAGCGACAGCCCCACATTGGCGAACGCAAGCAGGAACCCCGCCGACGTGGCCGCGATCCGAAAGTCGCACGCAAAGCTCAGCCCGGCGCCCGCACCCGCCGCCATGCCGTTCACCGCGGCGATCACCGGCTTCGGCATCCTCGCCAAGGCGCTGATAATCGGGTTGTAGTGCTCGGTGACCGTATTCAACGGCGCGGGATCGTCGGCCTCCAACAGGGCGACGTGCTCGCGCAGATCCTGGCCGACGCAGAAGCCGCGGCCCGCACCGGTGAGCACCACCGCGCGCACCGCCTCGTCGCGCGACACCTCGTCCACGGCGACGCCGAGCGCCTGTTTGAGCTCCACGGAAAGGGAGTTCATCGACTCGGGACGGTTGAGGGTCAGCGTCGCCACATTGTCCAAGCGCTCGACCAGCAGCACGTCCGACACGTCGGGATCCCTTCGCAGCAGTGGTGTCAGCGACGCTACCGCGACCCGGAGTTGGGCCGAACGCCCGTTGTGCGGGACAATAGGATCAACGCTGGACCCTGAGCGCTGCTGCGCTCATCGAGGAGGTACGGATGGCTGCCATGAAGCCGCGGACGGGCGATGGCCCGCTCGAGGTCACCAAGGAGGGCCGCGGCATCGTGATGCGCGTTCCCCTCGAAGGCGGCGGACGTCTCGTCGTCGAGATATCGGCAGACGAGGCAGCCGCCCTGGGCGAAGCGCTCAAGACGGTCGTCAGCTAACTTCCGACCCTCCGGCCCCGGCCCGGCGCACCCGCTTCAGCGCCCGGCACCGGGGCCGGACCCGTGCTCCGACAGGAAGGGAGCGCACCGGTGCTCGACGTGCGCATTGCGGCGGCCGGCACCTCGCCCGACGGCGCCGCCCCAACCGCCGGGGACCCCGGCGAACTGCGCACCGCCGCCGCCGAGCAGGCGCGGGCGCTCACCGGGGCCCGCGCTGTGCTGTCCGCTGCCGGCCTCTCGGGGCCGCGGTTGGCGGCGTACGTGCAGGGCCTGGTTCTCGGTTCGTACCAGTTCGCGATGCCCGGGACGCGCGGCGCCCCGCGCGCGACGCCCCTGCGCCGCGTGGATTTGATCGGGGTCGGTGACGAGGCCGCGATCCGCTACGGCCTGTGCACCGCCGGCGCGACGCTCTGGGCGCGTGATCTGGCGAACGCCCGCGCCGACACCAAGACCCCGGCGTGGCTCGCCGCCCGGGCCGGGCGCGTGCTCACCCCGCTCGGCGTGCACGTCGCGATCCGGGACGAGACCTGGCTGGGCGAGCACGGCTTCGGCGGGGTGCTCGCGGTGGGAGGCGGATCCGCGGCTGGACCGCGGCTGATCGAAGCGCGCTGGCGACCGCGGGGCGCCCGGCCCGGATTGCACCCGGTCATCGTCGGCAAGGGCATCACGTTCGATACCGGCGGACTCAACCTCAAGCCCGGCGCGAGCATGCGCACAATGCACACCGACATGGCTGGGGGCGCGGCGGCGCTGGCTGCCCTGCGGATCGTCGCCGAGCAGCGGCTCCCGCTGCGCGTCACGGTGCTGGTCCCGGCGGCGGAGAACTCGCTTTCCGGTTCGGCGTTTCGTCCCGGTGACGTCGTCCGTCATGTCGGCGGCCGCACCAGCGAGATCAACAACACCGATGCCGAGGGCCGGCTCGTGCTCGCCGACGCCATGGCCTATGCAGTGGCGCGGCTGCGGCCGACGGCGCTGGTCGACATCGCCACGCTGACCGGAGCGATGAAGGTGGCGCTGGGCGTGCGCATCGGCGGCCTGTTCGCCACCTCGGACCGGCTGGCCGCGGCCCTGGCCAGGGCGGCCGACCGCAGCGGCGAGCCGCTCTGGCGACTGCCCCTGCACCCCGACTACGACTCGGCCGGACACTCCGAGATCGCCGACGCGCTCCAGACGCCCGGCGCCCCCGCAGCGATCACCGCCGCACTGTTCCTGCGGCCCTTCGCCGGTGCCGTCCCCTGGGCCCACCTGGACATCGCCGGGCCGGCGCGGGCGGACGGGGACGCCGGGCTGAACTCCGGCGGGGCAACCGGATTCGGGGCCCGCCTGCTCGCCGCGTGGCTCGAGACGCTCGCCGCGTGAGTGGACCGGTCGCTGACGGAGCGGGTCAGAGCAGCGACTGGTAGAGCTCGACGGTGCGGTGCGCGATCGCGCCCCAGCCGAACTCCGAAACGGCGCGCGCCCGTCCGGCGCGTCCCAGCGCTGCCGCCCGCCCCGGATCGGCGCACAGGCTGTTGATCGCGTCGGCGAGTCCCGCCTCGAACTCCGCGTCGGGCACGGCATGCCGCGCGACGAGCAGGCCGGTGACCCCATCGGCGACCACCTCGGGAATGCCGCCCACCGCGCTGGCCACCACCGCGGTCTCGCACGCCATGGCCTCGAGGTTGACGATCCCGAGCGGCTCGTAGACCGACGGGCAGACGAAGACGGTGGCGTGGGTGAGCAGCTGGGTCACCTCTGGCCGCGGCACCATGTCGCGGATCCACACCACCCCGGAGCGGGTCGCGGACAGTTGCGCCACCGCCGCCTCGGTCTCGGCTGCGATCTCGGCGGTGTCCGGTGTCCCTGCGCAGAGCACCAGCTGGATCGCCGGGTCGAGCTGCACCGCGGCGGCGAGCAGGTGCCCGAGTCCCTTCTGCCGGGTGATCCGGCCGACGAAGATCACGAACGGACGCGACGCGTCGATGCCGTGGCGCCGCAGGGCATCGGCTGCGGGAGCGGGCGCGTAGAGAGTGGTGTCGATCCCGTTGTGGATCACGTGGACGCGGGCCGGGTCGACGAACGGGTAGGCATCGAGCACGTCGGTGCGCATGCCGGCGGACACCGCGACGATCGCGTCCGCACTCTCGTAGGCCTGGCGTTCGGCCCAGCACGAGAGGCGGTACCCGCCGCCGAGCTGCTCAGCCTTCCACGGTCGTTGCGGTTCCAGCGAGTGCGCGGTGAGGACGTGCGGGACGCCGTGCAGCTGCGCGCCGAGCACACCGGCCAGGTTGGCGTACCAGGTGTGCGAGTGCAGGACCTGCGCCTGGCCCAACCCCGCAGCCATCTCCAGGTCCACCCCGAGCGTCTGCAGGGCCGGGTTGGCTTCGCCGAGGGCGGCGGGCGTGGGGTAGGCGCGCACCCCGGCCTCCGGCCGTGACGCACCGAAGCAGTGCACGTCGACGTCGATGATGCGGCGCAGCTCGCGGACCAGGAACTCCACGTGCACCCCGGCGCCGCCGTAGACCTCGGGCGGGTACTCGCGGGTGAGCACCGCGATGCGCATGGCGCCGAGACTAGACCGCCGCCATCGCCGGATACGGGACACTATGGTGGAGAAATGCCACGAGAGGCCCGCGTGCTGGGCATGGTCCTCGCCGGCGGTGAAGGCAAGCGGTTGTGGCCGCTCACCGCAGACCGGGCCAAGCCGGCCGTGCCGTTCGGCGGCAACTACCGGCTCATCGACTTCGTCCTGTCGAACCTGGTCAACGCCGGCTATCTGCGGATCTGCGTGCTCACCCAGTACAAGTCGCACTCCCTGGACCGGCACATCACCCAGGCGTGGCGCATGTCGACGGTGATCGGCAACTACGTGACGCCGGTGCCCGCGCAGCAACGGCTCGGCCCGCGCTGGTACACCGGCAGCGCCGACGCGATCCTGCAGTCGTCCAACCTCATCTACGACGACAAGCCCGACTACATCGTCGTCTTCGGCGCCGACCACGTGTACCGGATGGACCCGCGCCAGATGGTGCAACAGCACATCGACTCCGGCGCCGGGGTCACCGTGGCCGGCATTCGGGTGCCCCGGTTAGAGGCCACGGCCTTCGGCGTGATCGACGCCGACGCGGACAAGCGCGTGATCGAGTTCTTGGAGAAGCCGGCCGACCCGCCGGGTCTGCCCGACGCCCCCGACCAGAGCTATGCCTCGATGGGCAACTACGTGTTCACGACCGGCGCGCTGCTGGAGGCGCTGCGCGAGGACGCCGAGGACGAGGGCTCGGTACACGACATGGGCGCCAGCATCATGCCGATGATGGTGAAGCGGGGCGTCGCGCACGTGTACGACTTCGCCGACAACGACGTGCCCGGCGCGGAGGACCGCGACCGGGGCTATTGGCGCGACGTCGGGACCATCGACGCCTACTACGAGGCGCACAGCGACCTGGTGGCCGTGCATCCCATCTTCAACCTCTACAACGGGCAGTGGCCGATCTACACGCATCATCCGCAGCTGCCGCCGGCGAAGTTCGTCGAAGGCGGCCTGGCGCAGGAGTCGATCGTCGGCGCGGGCTCGATCATCTCTGGGGCGACCGTGCGGCACAGCGTGATCTCCGCCAACGTGCGCCTGCAGGCGGGCGCCTACGTCGAGGGGTCGGTGCTCATGGACGGCGTGCGTATCGGGCGCGGCGCGGTGGTGCGACGGGCGATCCTCGACAAGGACGTCGTGGTGCCTGAGGGCGCTCATATCGGAGTCGACCTCGAGCTGGACCGGGCTCGCTACCATGTCTCCGAAGGCGGCGTGGTCGTGCTGGGCAAGACCCAGCTGGCGCTGCCGTAATGTTCGCCCGAGCCGGAGCTTCGGAACGGTAACAGTTGTGCCGCACGCCTGACCGCAACTGAATCCGTGACCTAGGGTGGGCCGTCGGGAACCGCAACGAGGGAGTCCATCAGTGTCTGTACGCAGAAGAGTCATTATCCCGTTGGTCGTCATCACCGCCAGCGCCCTGATCTTGTCCGGCTGCTCGACAAAGTCCACCACGACGACCAACCCCCCGGCGGCTCCGGCCGGCTCCAGCAGCAGCTCGACCACGCCCTCGGGTGTGGACAGCGCCTCTGCCGCGCTCGTGCCTGCGCCGATCAAGGCCAAGGGGACGCTGACCATCGCGCTGGACGCCACCTACCCACCGGACGAGTTCGTGGGCCCCGACGGAAAGACGATCATCGGCATGGACGCCGACCTCGCCGACGCCATGGGCAAGGTGCTCGGCCTCAAGGTCACGCTGACCAACGCCACGTTCGACACGATCATCCCCGGCCTGCAGGACGGCAAGTTCGACGTCGGGTTGTCATCGTTCACCGACACCTTGGCCCGCCAGAAGATCGTCGACTTCGTGACCTACTTCCAGGCCGGCGAGGGGTACTACGTCAAGGCCGGCAGCAGCAAGACCTTCAACGGTCTCAGTGCGCTGTGCGGTGCGAAGGTCGCGGTCGAGAGCGGCACCACCGAGCAGACCGACGCGCAGACCCAGGCGAAGGCGTGCACCGCAGCGGGCAAGCCCACGGTCACGATCTTGAGCTTCGGTGACCAGAACGCCGCGAACCTGGCCGTGTCGAGCGGGCGCGCGGACGTCGGCTTCGTCGATTCGCAGGTCGCGGGCTACATCGTCGAACAGTCCAAGGGCCAGTTCGCGCTCACCGGCAGCCCGTTCGCGGTCGCGCCGTACGGCATCGCGCTGCCCAAGGGCAACGGGATGGCCGCGGCAGTGCTGTCGGCGATGAAGGTGCTCATCTCGAGCGGCTCGTACTCGGCGGTGCTCACCAAGTGGGGTGTGCAAAGTGGCGCGATCACCACGCCGGTGATCAACGGCGCCACCAGCTGACGTCCCGCGTCATGCACTGATGGATCTTCCCAGGGCGCCCGGACCGGGCTCGCCGCCCCCTGCGGGGCCTCGTCCCGCGGACCTCAAGGCGATCCCGGTCCGGCACCCCGGCCGGTGGGTCGCGATCGCCGTCCTGGCGGTGCTCGCCGCGATGCTCGTCCACTCGATGGTGCTCGCCCGGGTCCCCCGCGGGTTCCAGGAAGTGAACGGGGTGCAGGTCCTCAAGAACGGCCAGCCGGTCCCTATCCTGCAGACGCGCTACGGCTGGGACGTGGTCGGCAAGTACTTCCTCTCCCGTCAGGTGCTCGACGGCCTTTACCTCACCCTCGAACTGACCGTGATCGCGATGCTTATCGGGATCGTCGGCGGCGTGCTGCTGGCGGTGATGCGGCTGTCGAGCAACCCGATCCTGTCCGGCGTCAGCTGGGTCTACATCTGGTTCTTCCGCGGTACGCCGGTCCTCGTCCAGCTGCTGTTCTGGTACAACTTCAGCTTCCTGTTCCCGAGCCTGACCCTGGGCATCCCGTTCGGTCCCGCGTTCGTCCACCTCAACCCCAACACGCTGGTGACGGCGTTCGTCGCGGGCAGCGTCGGGCTCGGTCTCAACGAGGCCGCCTACATGGCCGAGATCGTCCGCGCGGGCATCCTGTCGGTCGACGAGGGCCAGTCCGAAGCCGCCCAGTCGCTGGGTATGACGCGCTCTCTCAGCATGAGGCGCATCGTGTTGCCGCAGGCCATGCGGGTGATCATCCCGCCGACCGGCAACGAGACGATCTCGATGCTCAAGACGACCGCGCTGGTGAGCGTGATCACCGTGCCCGAGCTGCTGAAGGTCGTCGGCGACATCTACGCGCGCACCTACGAGACGATCCCGATGTTGATCGTCGCCAGTCTCTGGTACATCGCGGTTACCTCGGTGCTGACGTTCGGGCAGTACTACGTCGAGCGGTACTACGGCCGTGGCTCGTCGCGGCGGTTGCCCGACACGCCGCTGCAGCGACTGCGCAAGGCGCTGACGTCGACGCGCCCGAAGCCGGCGTGATGGCCACGCCGATGGTGCTCGCCGAGGCCGTGCACAAGAGCTTCGGCGACGTCAGTGTGCTCACCGGTATCGACCTCGAGGTGGCTCCCGGCGAGGTCATGGTGATCATCGGGCCGTCCGGGTCGGGCAAGACCACCTTCCTGCGGTGCATCAACCATCTGGAGAAGATCAACAGCGGCCGGCTCTCGGTCGACGGCGAGCTGGTCGGTTACCGCCAGCGCGGCGACAAGTTGCACGAACTGCGCGACTCCGAGGTATGCAAGAAGCGCGCCGAGATCGGCATGGTGTTCCAGCGGTTCAACCTGTTCCCCCACCTGACCGCGCTGCAGAACATCGTAGAGGCGCCCGTGCGGGTCAAGCGCGAACCCAAGGCCGTCGTCCTGGCGCGCGCGCGGGCCCTGCTCGAGCGGGTCGGACTGAGCAACCGGGCCGACTACTACCCGTCCCAGCTGTCAGGCGGCCAGCAGCAGCGCATCGCCATCGCACGCGCCCTGGCCATGCAGCCGAAGCTGATGCTCTTCGACGAGCCCACCTCCGCTCTCGACCCGGAACTGGTCGGCGAGGTGCTCGACGTGATGAAGGGCCTCGCCCGAGACGGCATGACGATGGTCGTGGTCACCCACGAGATCGGCTTCGCCCGCGAGGTCGGGGACAAGCTCGTCTTCATGGACGGTGGCGTGGTCGTCGAGGCCGGCGACCCGCGTGCGGTGCTCAACAATCCGCAGCACGAGCGGACGAAGGCATTTCTGTCCAAGGTGCTGTAGTGGCGCCCGATTCTCGCCGACGTGCTGCGGTGGCGGTCGGCTGGGACGACGACCCGGCGGTGGCGGCCTGGGCAGGGCTGCCTCCGCTGGCGGCCGATGCCACGGCCGATGCGTGCGTGGT